>CAYSJY010000009.1:0-28902 GCA_964431705.1 uncultured Muribaculaceae bacterium
AAATAAGGGCATATGCAATGGCAGATGGTTATAATGATGGAATGGAAAAAGGAATGGAAAAAGGTATCGAAAAAGGTATTGAAAAAGGAATTGAACAAGGTATCGAAAAAGGAATTGAAAAGGGTATAAAAGAAGGTATTGAAAAAGGAGCTGTAAAAAAGCAACGAGAAATAGCTAAAAATTTACTTAAAGAAAATATTGACATAAAAGTCATCATAGCATCTACTGGATTATCAGAATATGAAATTAATAAATTAAAAAATGAATTGAATTAAATACGGTTAATAAATAATTTATAAAATAAAATTATTGATACATAATTAATAATATGATATAATTTATTTGTTTTAAGAAGCAATGAAAAAAGAAAGTATGATAGAAAACCATTAAAAGAGAGCATGGAAGGTGAAAGCATGCATGGTAAGTATGTTATATACATGGCTTTTGGAGCTTTTTAATCTAATAGGTTAAAACGTATGTCTGCGTTAAGGATATTAAGTGTATACGTGAATTATGTATGAATTAAGGTGGTACCGCGAGTTGTTTCGTCCTTATGGATGAAATGGTTTTTTTAATAAAAATCATAAAAATCAAAGTTTACAGGGAGAGTGAATAAAATGGATAAGAAAAAATATTATATTACAACTGCAATTGCTTATACATCTGGAAAACCTCACATTGGAAATACTTATGAAATAGTGTTAGCAGATGCTATTGCAAGGTATAAAAGACAAAAAGGATATGATGTATATTTTCAAACCGGAACAGATGAACACGGTGAGAAAATAGAGTTAAAAGCCAAAGAAAAAGGTATAGCACCAAAAGAGTTTGTTGATAACGTTGCAAAAGAAATTAAAAGAATATGGGATGTTATGAACACTTCTTATGATAAATTTGTTAGAACAACCGATCCAAATCATGAAAGAATAGTTCAGAAAATATTTGATAAAATGTACGAAAATGGTGATATTTATAAAGGTGAGTATAAGGGTTTATATTGCACACCTTGTGAGTCATTTTGGACTGAATCACAACTTGTTGATGATAAGTGCCCAGACTGTGGCAGAGAAGTTTTAGAAAAAAAAGAAGAAGCATATTTTTTTAAGTTATCAAAATATCAAGATAAGTTAATTGATTACATAGAAAAACATCCTGATTTTATTCAACCAGAATCAAGAAAAAATGAAATGTTAAATAATTTTATTAAACCAGGTTTACAAGATTTATGTGTATCTAGAACTTCTTTTGATTGGGGTGTGCAAGTAGACATTGATCCTAAACATGTTGTGTATGTATGGCTTGATGCACTAACTAATTACATAACCAACATTGGATATGATCCAGACGGTTCAAGTGATGAATTTAACAAATGGTGGCCAGCTGACCTTCATGTAATAGGAAAAGATATTGTTAGATTTCATACTATTTATTGGCCATGTTTTCTATGGTCTTTAGGATTAGAACTTCCGAAGAAAGTTTTTGGGCATCCATGGTTACTCACTAACAACGATAAAATAGGTAAATCAAGAGGAAATGCAATATACGCTGATGATTTAGTGGATTTATTTGGTGTTGATGCAGTAAGATACTACGTTTTACATGAAATACCATATGCAAATGACGGTAATTTAACTTATGAACTTTTAATTGAAAGAACCAATACTGATTTGGCAAATACCTTAGGTAACTTAGTTAACAGAACGATATCAATGGCAAATAAGTATTTTGATGGTATTGTTACAAATAAGAACGTAATTGAAAAAGTTGACAAAGAACTTATTTTAATGATAAATGATTTAGATAAAAAGTTAGAAGATAAGATGGATAAATTAGAAATAGGTTTTGCGTTAGATGAAATATTTGAAGTTTTAAGAAGGTCAAATAAATACATTGATGAAACAACACCTTGGGTTTTAGCTAAGGAAGATGATAAAAAAGATAGATTAGAAACGGTGTTATATAACTTACTTGAATCTATCAGAGTATGTGCATATCATTTAAGACCATTCTTAACTAAAACCTCTAATGAAATATTTAAGCAATTAAACATTAAAGATGATTCTTGTTCTTTTGATGAAAGTAATACTTATAAAGAAATGAAACCTGAGGTATTATTTGCAAGAATAGATAAAGAAAAGAAACTAAAAGAAATAGAAGAAACTTTTGAGTAGTTTCTTTTTATTTATATTACTGTAAAGTGAATGTACATAATTTACAATATGTTTATAATAATAACATCATAAATGTTATTATTATAATAGGTGATTACTATGAGTGAAATAAATATTTATAAAACAGGTAATGTTCTTGGAGCCACTATGTTTGACTCTTATAAAAATCAATATAAAACATTTTATGATGACGAGGTATTAAATGTACTTAACGTTTTAAAAAAACATAAAGATGAGATTAAAAATATTTTTTTCTCTGGTAATGATTTAAATTTTAATTTAAAAGGTGTAAAAATTTCATTATCCGATAAGAATAATTTAAAAAAAGATAAAAGATTTGATTTTATTTTTAAGTATATCGAAGATAAAAAATATAGATTACGTAAAGCTAGATTTCAAAAGTTAAGTGTATCATCTCTTGCAATGCTTATTTCAATCATAGGAATAGTATCTGTTAAAGCAGCGGATGGTGTTTCCTTTGCAAATCAAGATTACACAATGCCGGAAACTACTTACATGGATGATTCAGAATTAACTTTGTCATCGGTAAATAATGCTGTATCTTCAAATGATGATTTAAACGAAATTTATCAAACAGAAGATGAAGAAGATGTTGTTGATGCAAGTATTACTCACGAAGAAAGTGAAAGTGAGGTTTCTTATGATGAACTTGCCTCATCTTCTATTATTGAAAATTTGAATATTGGTTCTATGTCTTATTCTGAAAAATTAGAATACGTAAAAGAAAACTATGGCGATATTATTGAAAAATACGCAAATACATATGGATTAGACGCTGATTTAATAGCTGCTATTGCTACTCAAGAACGTGGAAAGCATTCAACTTCCGTTGATTCCGGTGGCGCAATTGGACTTATGCAGATTCAAGTTGACGTATGGGATGGACATTCTGTTACTGCATATAATTATGATACGGAAAGTAATGAGACGGTAAAAATAACTTTAAATCAATTAAAAAACGTTGATTTTAATATAAAAACTGGTTGTATGATTTATCAAAGTTATTTAAAGCAAATGGAAAATAATGTAATAGCAGCCTTACAAAGTTACAATATGGGTCCAAGTAGCGTTAAAAAAATAATAGAAACATATGCAAGTGAAAATGGAAAAACTTATGATGAAGTAATAAATGATTATAGTGATATAGCTTGGTTAGATTATAGAAACTCATCATATGCTGGTGATGAAAACTACGTAGAAAATGTACTTAGATATTATTCTAGTGATACAAAGAAAGTAGGATCTATAAATTAGTTGTAGTTATATATAAGAATATGAATTTAAATTTTATATCTCAAGTAAAATAAATAAAAAATTAGTTAAATTTTAAAACGTAATTTTCAAAAAAAGCTTGACATACAAGAAAATAAATGATATCATCGCCGTATTAAGTGAGTTTGAGTACGGATTTATATCCTAGCCTCAAAGGGTTAATTACCTACACGTACTTTTAGCACGGAGTCACTTTTAAAGTGATTTTCCGTGTTTTTTTTTATTAAGGAAGTGATTGTCATGTTTAATAAATTTGTATTTAATAATAACGTTAATCTTTTAGGCCTATTATTACGACTCTAAGGTAATAGGTTTATTTTGCAGTGCTAAAAATATTTTATTTTTAAGACCTATTACTATATTAAAAACAAAAAGTAATAGGTCTTTTTACATGAAGGGAGAAATGAAAAATGAGAACAATAAAAATATTTGATACAACATTAAGAGATGGGGAACAATCACCAGGATGTTCCATGAGTGTTCAGGAAAAAGTTATGTTGGCAAGAAAGCTTGATGAGTTAAACGTAGATGTAATAGAAGCAGGATTTGCAGCATCAAGTAAAAATGATTTTGAAGCAATAAAAGAAATAAGTAAAGTGATTAATAATGCATCTGTTGCATCATTAGCAAGATTAAATAGAAATGATATAGAAATAGCATGGGAGGCTATAAAAGATGCTAAGAAGCCAAGGTTGCATGTTTTCATAGGAACTAGTGATACACACGTTTATGATAAACTTGGAAAAACAAAAGAAGAAGTCTTAGATATGGTTAAAGAATATGTTAGTTATGCTAAAGAAAAATGTCATGATATAGAGTTTTCTTTAGAAGATGCAACAAGAACAGATAAAGTTTATGCATGTAAGGTTATTGATGAGGCGATTAAAGCTGGTGCAACAACAATTAATATACCTGATACGGTAGGATATACATCACCTGATGAATTTAAGGAATTTATTAATTACTTAAAAGAAAATAGTAATTTAAGTAAAGTAGATATATCAGTTCATTGTCATAATGATTTGGGACTTGCAACGGCAAATTCAATGAGTGCTATTTTAGCGGGAGTAACGCAAGTTGAATGTACAATCAATGGGATTGGTGAAAGGGCTGGTAACACAGCTTTGGAAGAAGTAGTAGCAAACTTAGATACAAAAAAAGAATATTATGATGCCAAAACAAACATCAATACTAAAATGATTTATGAGACAAGCTTGCTTGTATCTACTATAACTGCATCATACGTACAACATAATAAGCCAATAGTTGGTGCAAACGCTTTTAAACATGAGGCTGGAATACATCAAGCAGGTGTTTTGAAAAATAAAAAAACTTACGAGATAATGGATCCTAAAAGATATGGTATATACGTTGATAACATGGTAATTGGTATGCATTCTGGTAAACACGTAATAATAGATAAAATGAAAAAATTAGGATTTGACCCTAATAATTATGATGTAGAAAGTATAACTAATGATATTAAAGATTTTTTTAAAACATCAAAAAACATAGAAGATGGTGATATTATAAGTATTATTAATAATAATAAAAATAAAAAAAATACAAAGAGGTTGGATTAAAATAGATTGATTTAAATAGTAATTTTTTATATTTTGTTATATAATATTTACAGAAGCAAGTAGCGTTTAATTTTTAAAAAAAATTTTTTAGCGAGTCGCTAAAGTAAGAAATACTAAATAAATACATTATATTGATAACGCTCAATGTAGTAATTTACGTTTCACGTAACACTCCTACATTTCACTAGTTACAATATATTATAGTACTTGCTTATATTTAGGAGATGATAGTATGTTTGTATATTTAAGTAATGATAAATATAACGACTTATTGTCATCTTTTAATTTGGTTAATACTACTGACATAAAGAAAATAAATAAGATACTTTATAATATTAGTAATAATATAGATGCTAACTATGAAGAGATAATAATTCATAAAAAAACTGGTGGCCTAAGATTTTTATACGAGCCAAGTAAAGAGTTAAAAAGCATTCAAAAACGTATATTAAAAAACGTTTTAGAAGAAAAAAAGTTATCAAAGTATTCTTATGCATATAAAAAGAATACATCTGTTTTAGATAATGCGAAACCTCACGTAAATAAAGACGTAATCGTTAAACTAGACATAAAGGATTTTTTTGATAACATTACTTTTAAAATGGTTTATGATTCTTGTTTTAACGAAACTTTATATCCTAAAAAGATGGGAATGCTTTTTACTAATTTGTGCGTGTATAACAATAGATTACCACAAGG
This sequence comes from uncultured Muribaculaceae bacterium, assembly GCA_964431705.1. GTDB lineage: Bacteria > Bacillota_I > Bacilli_A > RF39 > UBA660 > Aphodocola. Next base: position 5,747 of record CAYSJY010000009.1, read on the forward strand.
AGCGCCAACGAGTGGATTTATATCAAACATTGTTTTGAGAAATTTTGATGAAAAGGTTGGCTCTTATTGTGAAAAAAGAAATATTAGTTATACAAGATACTCTGATGATTTAACTTTTTCTGGCAACTTTAACGTTAATGATTTAATTAAATACGTTAACAGAGTATTATACGAATATAATTTTAGGTTAAATAAGAAGAAGATAAAAGTTATAAGTAAAAAAACAAGACAGCAAGTAACTGGAATAGTAGTTAATGATAAAGTTAATATAAGTCGTAATTATAAAAGAAAAATAAGACAAGAGATATATTACATAAAAAAATATAGTCTTAAAAGTCATTTAAAAAACATTGCATATAAAAGTGATAAAAAAACTTATCTTTTAAGTTTACTAGGAAGAATAAGTTACGTTTATAACATAACTAAAAATTCTGAGTTTTATAATTATAAAAAATATGTAAAAAAGTTAATAAAAAGCTTGACTTAAAGTATACTCTAAGTGATAGTATTACTAGCATAATACTATTATTTTTTAAAGGAGTAAAACAAATGAAAAGAATATTACTGATGATTTTGATAATTTTGTTGATAGTAGTTTGTTTTATTTTCTTTTATACTAAAGAAAGGTTTAGTGATACTACTAATGAATCGGTTTTAGAAAGGAAGGAAGATAGCATGAATGATTTTACATCTAAAATAAATATAGAAATTAATAATGTTAGTTTTACGGCAACTTTAGAGGATAATGAAACATCAAGAGAACTTGTTAATAGATTGCCAATTTCCATTACTATGAATGAGTTGAACGGTAATGAAAAGTATTATTATTTTGATGATGTTTTACCTAATAATCCAACAAAGGTTGGAACAATAAATAAAGGTGATATAATGCTTTATGGTAGTGATTGTTTAGTTATTTTTTATGATTCCTTTACTACTTCTTATTCATATACGAAAATAGGTGTTATAGATAATCCTGATGATTTACAAAATATTGTTACATCAAGAAGCGTTAGGGTTAACATAACAAAGTAATAAAATTTTAAATAAGGCTTGACTTAAAGTTAACTCCATCATTTATAATAAAATGGAAAGGATGAATAAAATGGAAAATAAAAAAATAGATTATACAAATATAACTGATGTTAAAATTGAAAAAGAGAACATTGTATTAACTGATGAATGGGATAAGGTGTTTCCTAAGAGTGATGAAGTTAATCATAAAAAAATAACATTTGTAAATCATTTTGGTATCACTTTGGCTGCTGATCAATATGAACCAAAAAATTATGAGGGAAAACTTGCTGCTATTGCGGTATCTGGGCCATATAGTGCAGTAAAAGAACAAGTATCTGGAAGATACGCACAAGAAATGGCGCGAAGGGGATTTTTGACAATAGCTTTTGATCCATCATATTATGGAGAATCTTCTGGTATGCCAAGGTACATGAACTCAATTGATCATTGTGTTGAAGACTATCAGGCAGCGATTGATTATCTATCTAATTTAAATAACGTTGATAAAGAAAAAATAGGAATAATAGGTATCTGTGGTTGGGGAGGATATGCTCTTCAAACAGCATCACTAGATACTAGAATTAAGGCAACATTAACTTCAACTATGTATGATATGTCAAGGGTATCTACCTTTGGTTATAATGACATTAACGACGAAAAGGCTATATATCAAGCAAAAGTAGATTATAACAACCAAAGAACGGAGGATTATAAAAACAAGAAATATACGTTGTTAGGTGGAAATCCTGATGAAGCACCAAATGATGCACCACAATTCTTAAAAGATTACGTTGATTTTTATAAAAAACGTGGTTATCATAAAAGGTCATTAGGTTCTAATAATGGATTTACTTATTCTTCATTAAGTTCTCTTATGAATACTAAAATGCTTGATTATGTATCAGAAATAAGAAGTGCAGTATTAATGATTCATGGAGAAAAAGCACATTCTTGTTACTTTTCACGTGATGCATATAAAAAGATGACTGAAAATGGGAAATATAATGATAATAAAGAATTAATGATTATACCAGGTGCAGTACATTGTGATTTATATGATAATTTAGACGTGATTCCTTTTGATAAAATAGAAGAATTTTTTAAAACATATTTAAAGTAAAATCTAAAAAATCATCTATTTAATTGATGATTTTTTTTAATGTTTTATTTTTTGATTAAATTAATTCATCAAACGTTTTTAGGTTTTTAATATGTATTTTTCTTTAATATAATGTTATACTTAAAACAAGGAGGATATAAAAATGAATGATGTTATAAAAAACATAATAGAAAGAAGAAGTGTAAGAAGTTATCAAGATAAAAAAGTAGATGAGAAGCTAATTGATGAAGTGATAAAAGCTGGTATGTATGCTCCATCTGGTATGAACAGGCAATCGCCAATTATAATAGCGGTTACTAATAAAGAGGTAAGGGATAAATTATCTAAGTTAAACGCAAGCGTTATGAACTCTGATAAAGACCCTTTTTATGGAGCACCATCTGTTCTAATAGTACTTGCAGACAAGTCTGTTCCAACTTATCTTTATGATGGAAGTTTAGTGATGCAAAACATGATGCTTGCTGCTAACTCTTTGGGTTTAGCAACTTGCTGGATTCATCGGGCAAAAGAAATGTTTGAAACAAAAGAAGGAAAAGAAGTGCTTAAATCACTTGGGATTGAAGGTGATTATGAGGGTATTGGAAACTGTATATTGGGTTATCCAAAAAGTAATGATTTAAAAGAAAAACAAATAAAAGATAATTATGTATATAAAATTAAATAAATTTTTCAATATGATTTTTTGTACTTATTTATGACATATTTTTTGCGTTTTGATGGTTTATAATTAGGTTACATTTTATGTAGAAAGGATAGTTAATATGTCTAGAAAATTAAAGAACATTATAATGATAGTATTAGTTGTTATATTAATAGCAACCTCTTGCTTTACTGTTTATTTATCAATAAATGACAGTGATAGTAGTTTAAACATGATGCAGGGTAATGAAAGCCCTAACGTAGCATTAAACGATGGTGAGGCTGATTTTTCTGAAGGCGAGGCTAATGGTGAAGAGCCTCCTGAGATGCCTGATGAAGAAAACTCATCTGACATGCAAGAATCAGAAAAACCAGATGATGAATCTGATGGAGAGGAACCTCCTGAAAAACCAGATGGCGAATCTGACGGTGAAGAACAAACTGATGGCAATTTAAATAGTGAAAGTGAAACTGAAGAGATTCCTGAAGGTCCATCTGATGATACAAGTATGCAAGATAACAGAGAATTTCAATTTAATGATAACGGTACGAATAATATAAAAACGATTTATTATGTTCTATTTGATGTTCAAAGCTTATTTATATCATTAATTGTAATTTATCTTCTAATGTCTAAATTTAATAAAAGAAAGTTTAAAGAAACGTTTTATTCAAAAGATAAAGTGGTTATTTATATACTAAGTAATATAATTTTTGTTTCAATTTTGACTTTAGTTTGTTGTGGTGCTGCTAAAAATATTAATTTTAGTAATGAGGATTTAGCTGTGAGTGAAAATACATCTTATAGTGCTGCTACTGAAATAACAGAAGATACTGAAATAACTGATGAGTCATATTCGTCTTCTACAGCTGATGAAAACGCCATTTTAGTAAGTGGAGATATAAATGTTACTTTATCAAATATTACGGTATCAAAGACTGGTGATTCAGACGGTGGAGATAACACTAGTTTTTATGGTACAAACTCTGCTATTTTAGCAAAAGATGGGGCAAACTTAACTATTACTGGTGCTACTATTACAACTGATGCCACGGGTGCTAATGGTGTATTTAGTTATGGGGGTTCAGCTACCACAAATAATACATCATCAGACGGAACAACCGTAACAATTAGTGATTCAATAATTACTACAACAAAGGATAATTCCGGTGGTATAATGACTACCGGTGGAGGTGTTATGATAGCTAGTAATCTAACTGTTAATACCTCAGGTATTTCCTCAGCAGCAATTAGAACAGATAGAGGTGGAGGTACGGTTAGTGTTTCCGGCGGAACATACACAACTGCGGGTCAAGGTTCACCTGCAATATATTCTACTGCAACCATAACGGTAAGTAATGCAACCTTAATTTCAAAAGTGGCAGAAGGAATTGCCATTGAAGGAAAAAATAGTGTTGTATTAGATAATTGTGATTTAACGGCAAGTAATACTAAACTAAACGGATTATCTACAACGTATAAAAATATTTTCTTATATCAATCAATGAGTGGTGATGCAGCCGAAGGAGACTCTTCATTTACTGCAACTGATAGTACTATTACAACTAACAACGGTGATACTTTTTACATTACCAATACAAGTGCTATTATCACTTTGAGTAATAATACAATCACAAATAATGATTCATCTGGTAATTTTTTAAGAGCTCAAGCTGATTCTTGGGGAGAAGAAGGTTCTAACGGTGGTGATGTAACACTTCTTATGACTAATCAAAGTGTTACTGGAAACATTGTGATAGATGATGTATCAACCCTTGATATGACTTTAGAAGAGAATTCTTCTTTAGAAGGTGTTATAAACGCAGATAATACTGCTAAATCAATTACGTTAACCTTAGATGAAACATCTTATCTTACTTTAACGGGGGATTGTTACGTAACTGAGTTAAATAATGCTGATACTACAAATAGTAATATAAACTTTAATGGTTATACTTTATACGTTAATGGTCAAGCAATTAACTAATTCTTAGTTAGTTGCTTGTTTTTTATTTACCAAAAAATATTTATGTTTTTATTTAAAATTGTATGATGAAATCAAATATTATGGAGATTTGTTGAACTAATTTGCGTGCTTGCCGTAGATTTATTTGTAATTATTTATTATGAGTTAATGTTTAGTTTGTTAAATATAATAAGTAATTTTATATTTGATAGTTCAATTTTAATTGCATCAATTATTTTATTTGGATTAATATTTTGGACAGGTTATTTTTCTTTCAAAACAGTTTGCTGAATTCATATAAATTTGAAGATGGTAAATTAATAAAGCATTTGTTATAATTAATTTGTAAATAAAATAGAAAGGAATGATATTTTTGAAAAAGGTAAGTTTAGGGGTTAAACCATATTTATTTCCAATGCCAGTTTTAATGATTGCAACATACTGCGAAGATGAAAGTGTTGATGTTATGAATATGGCTTGGGGAGGTATTTGTGATAATAATAAGGTAGCTTTAAACATAACTGAAACACATAAAACCGCACAAAATATAAAAGAGCGTATGGCTTTTACAATAAGTGTAGCGGATATACCTCATTTAGATGAGTCTGACTTTTTTGGGACAGCAAGTAAAAATAAAATGACTGATAAGTTTGAAAGAACTGGTATGCACGCCATAAAAAGTACTGTTGTTGATGCTCCAATAATTGAGGAGTATCCAATAACCTTAGAATGTAAGGTATGTAAAATTCAAAAGGATGAAGATGGTTTTAGGGTGGTAGGAGAAATATTAAACGTTCTTGCAAATGAAGATGTATTAGATGAAAAAGGAAAGGTTGATCCTACTAGGTTAAATGCATTTTTATTTGACCAATTTCAAAATGATTATTATAAAATAGGAGAAAAAGTTGGAACTGCTTGGAAAAACGGAATGAAATTTATGAAATGAGGCTATTTAAAAAATAGTCTTTTTCTTTTATCACGTATTTTTAAAAATTACATAAACAACTATAGAAGGTGATTAAAAAAATGCGTTTATGGATGAACTCAAAGTATGTTAAAAACGGGGATTATTTCTTAGTAAACAAAGACAATGAACAGTATGTTTTTGATGCAATAAAAAATGGTGCTTCAAAAATAATTTGTGATACTAATAAAACTTATGAAATAACTACTAAAAAAGTAAAAAACCTATATGATTACATAGCATCATTTTACAAAGATAAAATAGATAATTTAAAAATAATTGGAGTAACGGGTACGAATGGTAAGACAACAACTTGTTATTTAATATATCAAATGTTAAATAGTATAGGTGTTAAAACCTCATACATAGGAACGATTGGCTTTTATTTAAATGGTAAAGTAAAAACCTTAGATAACACAACACCAAGTATAGATATTTTATATAACCTTTTATTAGATTCTTATAACGCAAGTTGTAAAATGGTCGTTATGGAAGTGTCATCTCATGCACTAAAACAAGATAGAATTTATGGACTTTTATTTGATGCTGTAATTGTAACTAACGTAACAAAAGAACACCAAGATTATCATAAAAACATGAATGATTATATAAATAGCAAAAGAAAAATAATACAGATGTTAAAAAATAGTAAAATATGTATACTAAATAAAAAAGATAAACACTATAAAAAATTCATAAATAAAAGTAATAAAAATATTATAATTGGAAAAGATGTTAAGATAAAAAAATATAAAATGGAATTAGAAAAAACAAAAGTAACTATAAAAGATAGGAAAAAAATTGATTTAGAACTTTCTTTGATAGGAAACTATAACATATATAATTATGTAATGGCATATATTACGCTTAAAAATCTTGGATATAATAATGATAAGTTTATAAAAGAAGCATATAACTATAAAGCACCAATTGGTAGAATGCAAAAAATAAAATACAAAAACAACATGATTTTTGTTGATTACGCACATACGCCTGATGCCGTTTTAAACGTTTTAAAAACAATACGAAAAATCAATTCAAACGGTATCATAACAATCATTGGTTGTGGTGGAAACCGTGATAAAGAAAAACGAGAAAAAATGGGGTCTATTGCCTGTGTATACTCAAATTATGTGATTTTTACCTCTGATAATCCAAGAAGTGAAGATCCTAAAGCTATTACAAATGATATGTTAAAAGGTGCTTTTGGAAAATATGAAGTAATATTAGATAGAAAAAAAGCGATTGAAAAAGGTATTTCGCTTTTAAACGAGAACATGATTTTAATGATTTTGGGTAAAGGACATGAAACTTATCAGATAATAGGAAATGTGAAACATCATTTTTCTGATGTAGAAGAAGTAAAAAAAGTTATTTTAAAAAAAGATAATTATTTATAACTTAATATAAATGAAGAATAAAAAAAGACCGACAGGTCTTTAATAATCATTTAAGTCAACTTTTTCTTTTTCTAAGAAATCTTTAAACTCGGTTTTAAATTTTTCTGATTCTTCTTTTATGACGTTTGAATATACGCTTTGACAGTTCATAATTGCTTTATAAAAATGTTTAAAGGTAACAAAAGGGCTATTATCAAACTTTGCATAACTAAAAGCTTTTGATAATAATGATAAAGCGTTATCAGGATATCTTGAACCTAACTCATAAACTCTTTTATACTCACTTGTCATATCTACTATAAAAGTCATTAGTCTTTCTATTATAAATTGTGAATAGGCAAGTTTTACACCAGTTTGTTTTTCTATTCTAGGATATGAACCCATAAGAATTTTAACGGTTGTTTTAGCATCTGGCTCTGCAACATCAATTTTTTCAAAACGTCGTAAAAAAGCTTTATCACGTATTAGATACTGATTATATTCATCAAAGGTTGTTGCACCAACTACTTTAACATCTCCTCTTGATAAAGCGGGTTTCATGGCGTTTATAAAGTCAACACCACTGTTTCTTGATTCAATAACAAGAGTGTGTATTTCATCTATAAAAAGGATTATGTTCTTAGCTTTTTCTACTTCTTTTAAAAGAATGTTTATTCTTAATTCTTCAGTTCCATCTTCAGTTTCATACTTTCCAAGTAAAGAAGATGTGTTAACCTTTATAATATCGTATCCTTTTATTGCGTTTGGAACATCTCCTTTTTGAATTTTGTAGGCAATTCCTTCTACTATTGCGGTTTTACCAATACCAGCTTTACCAACTAATATAGCGGACTTTTCTGGTGTTAAAATAGTAAGAAGGGTCTTTTCTATTTCTTCTTCTCTTGCAATAGCAGGGTTAGTAACATATACTTTGTTAGTTAAATTCTCACCATATTTTTCAAGCATATTTTTTTTCGGTTTTATTTCTTCTTTTATATTAACATCAATATTTTCAGCTTCATCATTTAAAGATAAAAATTCATCTTCTACAATATCAAATAAATCATCCATATAAAAACCTTCTTTCATTTAGTTATTATTACTTTTAATATTATATCAAAAATTATGTTATTTTACTATTTTTGTTTACTAAATTATAAGTTTTTGATATATTATTAAGTACTAGGAGGGTTTTATGGAAAATAAAAATAATTATTTTACTTATGGCATGATTAAACCTGATGGAATGCCTTATATTAAAGATATATTAGAACTAATTTTTAATTCTGGTTTAATTATTATGTATGGTAAAATAGATACGTTAAATGAAAAAATAATCGAAGATAATTATCCGCACTGTGTCGGTAAAGATTTTTATGATGGTATGAAAGATAATTTACTTAATGGATACGTTTTAAAAATGCTTATTTATGATCCAAGTGGGAACGCCGTTTTAAATTATAGAAAAATACTAGGAAGTACAAAATCTTGGGAAGCAGATCCAAACACCATAAGGGGAAAGTTTGGAAATAAAACTATTATTTATAAAAACGCGGCTCATGGGTCAGGAAACGTTAAAGAAGCAAACGATGAAATTATAAGGTTTTTTAAAGAGGATATTAACGATCTTTTAAGTGCAGTGTTAAATTGTAATATTACTAATAATAAGAAATTTAAAGATGATAGCATACATGAAATAATTAATGATTATTCTAAAAGATTAACAAATAATTAAATTGATGTATCTTAGTTTGTTTTTATCTTTTACACTTGAGGAATAAAAATCTAAAAAATAATAAAAAACACTAGAAAAAAATAATAAGTGTGTTAAAATAATATTAGTTATTAGTTAGTGAAATTAAAAACAATCAAAGTATGATATATGAGGTGAGTAGTATGAAAAATTTGTTCGCGGCAGCATCTTATTCTTTTGGAAATTTTTATAACAGTTTAAACACCCGAGGACAAATGCTCTTTACTACCATTATTTTTCTTATTGTCTTATTGTGTGTAATTTTATTTTTCACATATGTTATACAAGAAGTAAAAGCAAAGAAGATATTAAATAGATTAAAAAAAGAAACCATTAATAAAAAACGCCAAAAGCATTTAATTGAAGAGAAAAACGATGATACTGCCAGCATTAAAAACACTGCAGAAGAAGTTTCTTTAAAAGAAGAGGTTTCTAATGTTACTAGTAATGAAAAAACTGATATTGAAAGTATTGCAAATGAAATAAATGAAGTTTTAAATGAAACAAGACCAATTAATTTAACTAATTTTGAAGAAGATCAAGAAAAAACGGCAATAATTTCAATAGATGAATTATATCAAAAAGCTAAGGAATTAGAAATAATTGATGATGATAATGGTAATGTTAATTATTTGGAAAAATATAACCTAGAACCATCAGAGGTAACTAATACTAACGTAATTGAGGATGGGAAATCTGAAGTTAAAGCGTTTAAAGTATCACAAGTTATATCTCCAATATATGGTGTTAAAAAAGAAATTTTTAATAACGATAAAAACAAATAAGCTTAACTTTTTAAGCTTTTTATTTTAGGAAGTGATTTATATGAAAATTGCAATATACACATTAGGTTGTAAGGTTAATACATATGAAAGTGAATATGTTTTAAATGAGTTTGTAAAAAGGGGTTATGAGATAACCGATTTTTCATGTTGTGACGCTGACGTTTATCTAATTAATACTTGTACGGTAACTAATACCAGTGATCAAAAATCAAGAAAAATGATAAGACAAGCAAGAAAGAAAAACGCACATGCGATAGTAGCAGTAATGGGATGTTTTTCTCAAATTAGAGATAATGATAATGCTATATTAGATTATGTTGACGTTGTAATTGGTAATAGTGATAAAAGCAAAATAGTAGATTTAATCGAAGAGTATAAAAAACATAAAAAGAAAATTCTTAATATAAAAGATATTAATGAAACTTCTTTTGAAGATATGGAAATAGATTCTTTTAAAACAAGAACAAGAGCTTTAGTTAAAATAGAAGATGGGTGTGAGAATTTTTGCTCTTACTGTATTATTCCGTACGTAAGGGGAAAAGTAAGAAGTAAAGATCCAAAAAAGGTAATTGATGAGGTAAAAAAACTAGTATCTAATGGATATAAAGAAATTGTATTAACTGGAATTCATACTGGTCATTATGGAGCAGATTTAAAAGGCTATGATTTTAGTGATTTATTAAATGATTTAGAAAAAGTAGATGGATTAGATAGAATTAGAATATCTTCAATAGAAATAACGGAGTTGAATGATAAGTTTTTATCTGTTTTAAAAAGCTCAAAAAAAATAGTTAATCATATCCATGTTCCACTTCAATCTGGAAGTGATGAAATATTAAAGAAAATGAATAGAAAATATGATACTAAATATTATCTAGATAAAATAAAGAAAATAAGAACGATAAGACCTGATATGGCTATTACAACTGATGTTATAGTAGGTTTTCCATCAGAAGATGAAACTTTATTTAAAGAAACAATCAATTTTGTTAAGAAGGTATCTTTCGCAGGTGGACATGTGTTTCCGTTTTCTTCTAGGAACAAAACACCCGCTAGTAAAATGGCTAATCAAGTAGTAAAAGAAGAAAAACATAAAAGATGTAAAAGTTTAATTAGTGTTTTTGATGAGTTAGAAAAAACGTATTATAAAAAGCATATAAATAAAACAGTTATTGTAATACCTGAGGTATATAACGATGGTTACTTAACGGGGCATACTGATAATTATTTAAAAGTTAAGTTTGAGGGCTGTAAAGAACTAATAGGAAATAAAGTAAATGTTAAATTAGAAGAATATAAAGATAAAGTTTTAATTGGTAAAATTGAATAAAAAGTTCCATATTTAATGGGATTTTTTATTTCGACATTTTATTTAAAAAATGTTTATACAATAGAAAATAAAAAACGAAACCATATTACCTAGATAATTTTAGTTATTTATGATAAAATCATATTACAAAGGAAGGCATTATAATGGATACATATATTAAAGGAACGTATAAGAAAAATATTTTTTCATCAAGTGATGGTTTTGTTGTCGGTCTTATAAAAATAAAAGAAACCAATGACCAAGAGTTAGTTGATTACATAGGAAAAGATTTTACTTTTACAGGATTATTTGCAAATCTTAAAATAGATGAAAATTACGTATTTTATGGTAATACCGTTGATAATCCTAAATATGGTATCCAATACAAAGTAAATAAATATGAAATTATAATGCCAGAGGATAAGGATGGTTTGATTATTTTTTTATCTAGTGATATATTTCCAGGCATTGGAGAAGTAACGGCTAAACTAATAGTTAATGCACTAGGAGAAAACACTTTAAATAAGATTGCTGATGATTATGAAAATCTACTTATTGTACCTAAAATGACTTTAAAAAAAGCGATGGATATCCAAAAAAGATTACTTAAGTATAACGAGAGTTTTGAGATAGTTGTATATTTAACTAATTTTGGTTTTTCAATGAAAGACGCACTTAAAATTTATAATCATTACTTAGAGGATACAATAAGAGTAATAGAAAATAATCCTTATGAGCTAATAGACACAGTTGATGGGATTACCTTTTTAAAAATAGATAATTTAAGAAGTAAAACTAAGATAGATGAAGATGATGAACGAAGAGTACGTGCTTTAATTATATACGTAATTAAAAATACTTGTTTTCAAAGCGGAGATACTTATCTTGATTTAGATACTATTTATAATGCTATTTGTAATTATGTAGGAAAAAAAGTTTCTAGGGAAAAATTAGAATATTATTTATTAGAATTAAATAGTTTGGGTAAGATAATAATAGAAAATGATAAATATATGTTAACCATGTATTATAAAGATGAAAGCTATGTAGCTGATAAAGTTTATTATATGACCAATCAAGAAGACACACAAATAAATGATTTAGATTTAAAAATAGAAAAGTTAGAAAGCTTCTTTGATATAAAATATAATAATGAACAAAAAAAAGCTATCGGGCAGGCTTTAGTTAAAAATTTTTCTATTATAACAGGAGGGCCAGGAACAGGAAAAACAACCATTATTAAAGGTATTTGTCAACTTTATAAAATAGTAACTGGTTATTCTTTTGAAAAATTAAGTGAAAAAATGGTTCTTTTAGCACCGACTGGAAGAGCAGCGAAAAGAATGAGTGAGGCGTGTTCATACAAGGCATCAACTATTCATAGATATTTAAAATGGAATAAAGATACCGAAGAATTTGGCCTTAATGAACGTAATAAATCTAATTGTGAGTTTGTTATAGTAGATGAGGTTAGCATGATAGACATTGATTTAATGGCTAATCTTTTTAAAGCTTTGAAAAGTAATGTGAAATTAGTTTTTATTGGAGACTATAATCAATTAGAAAGTGTAGGACCTGGTAACGTTTTAAAAGATTTAATTGAATCAGATATGATAAATACTATTTTCTTAAAAGAAATATATAGACAAGAGGAAAACTCATATATTACAACATTAGCATATGAGGTAAATAATGGAGAGTTGGATGAGGAATTTTTAAATAAGAAGTCTGATTATAATTTTATTAAGTGTGATTCTTCTTGTGTGTTAAACGCTTGTAAGGATGTTTTAAAAATGGCCATCAATAAAGGTTATGATATTAAAAACGTTCAAGTTTTGGCACCTGTATATAAAGGAGTAAATGGAATAGATAATTTAAATAAAATTCTTCAAAACGTGTTTAATCCTCCTGATAAAAGTAAAAAGGAAATTCATGATCTAGATGTAACGTACCGAGAAAAAGATAAAATTTTACAGTTAGAAAATATGCCTGATGAAAACGTTTTTAATGGAGATATTGGTTTTATTTGTAAAATAGATAATAATGAAATAACGGTTGATTTTGATGGAAATAAAGTGAAATATACCAAAAAAGATTTTAAAATGATTAAGCATGGTTATGCAATAAGTGTTCATAAAGCACAAGGTAGTGAGTTTGACATTGTTATAATGCCAGTTGTTAAAGAATATTATTACATGCTTTATAAAAAACTTGTTTATACGGCAATTACGCGTGCTAAAAAGTCTTTAATATTAATAGGAGACCCAGTAAGTTTTTCTAAAGCCGTATATAATACTGGAGTAAGAGTAAGAAAAACCAATCTAAAAAACATGCTTACAAATAATGTTTTATAGTATATATTAAAAAAATATTTACATAATAATAATGGCAATAATAAATTGCCATTTCATATTTTTTAAGCGGAAGGTGATAAGATGAAAGCATTAAATAATCTTGGATGGATGCTTTTAGGTGTTGCCGTGGGCTCTGGTGCATTATATTGTTATAATGAATGTCAAACAAACGGTGGAATAAAGCAAACAATAAATAAGGTTAAGAAAAACGCTTCTAAAAAATTAGAAAATATGATGGAAGAGTAGCTTTTATTTGTTAAAGCTAGAAAATAGTAATTTGAAAAAAATTACTATTTTTCATTTATAAAACATATACAAAAATTTGAAAATATTATAAAATAATAATGTAAGTAGTAGAGGTGTTTTTATGCAAAGTAAAAAAATAAATACAAATAACGAAAGCATTGATGACTTTATTTTAAGTTTTGATCCTTGTGTTATCGGACCAGTTATTGCTAATCTTGTTTCATATGTTGAAAATGAGGAATTTAGTTTTTATGTTGCAAAATATAAATCAAACATATATTCATCTGAAATTGATGATAATAATAGCGTTATTTCAAATGTTTATAAAGCATATTTAGTAAATAAAACAACGAATATTTTTCACTCTTACGAAGAAACATCTTTAAGTGAGAGAGTTGTTAACGTCTTAAGTGATGATATTGATATAATAGTATTAAAATTAGAAAGTATTAATAAGTTTAGTGATAAGGATATTAAAAAACCATTTTTAAATAACGTAGTTAAAATTAGTCCATGTAAATATGATTATGTTCATAATTTTCTTGATTTTATAAAAGAATATAAGTTAGATAATAAAAAAACTGATTTAAGTATTAAAGAGTTAAATGAATTAGTATATGCGTATGTTAATGAATATAAAAAAGCTAAAGTAAAAAGTTTAAAACTCGGGAGGTAACAATGAAAGGTAAAATAAAAAACAGTTTCAACACATCTCTTGCACTATCTATCTTATTTGTTATTATTGGTTTATTTTTATTTATTAAACCAGATGCTACAATATCAATTATTTCTTGTTTAGTAGGTGTGTTTTTAATACTAATTGGTATTATTAATATATATAAATATTTTGTATCAGAAAGTAAGATTAACGTTTTTAGTTTTAGTTTATCTTATGGGGTTTTGTTAGTAATTGCAGGATTATTTGTAATAATTGATACTAGCATTTTTGCTTCTTTATTTAACGTTATTTTAGGCGTTTGGATTGTTTTTAACAGCGTAACTAAATTTCAGTATGGACTAGTTTTAAAAAAAGCTAAAAATAAAGATTATACTTATACTTTCTTAGTTTCATTCCTTATGTTTTTATGGGGAATTACACTGTTTATTAATCCATTTAAAAATGCTCTTAGCATTACTCAAATAATAGGTGTATTTATAATTATATATGCAGTTCTTGACATAATGGATAATTTTATCATAAGAAAAAACATTGATGATATAATAAATGAATTTGATAACAGCTTGATTAAAAAATAATCAAGTTTTTTTGACGATAATTTTTCTCAATTATGTAGATAATAAAAAAATAATGGACTAATGGTATGAAAAGTGAAGATTACATATGTGAGGATAAAATACTTTATTAAACATAAAGTGTTTTTTTTATAAGGATAATAATATAGCAATAAATAGTTATAATATAAATGGATGTGTAAAACTTATTTAAAAATTTATCTAAAAAAGTAATTAATATTTTTAAATTTAAAATATTATGATATTATATAATTATAAGGAGGGTAACAAAAGTGGAAGATAAAGAAAATAAAAAAGAAGAAGTAAAAAAACAAGAAGAAGATAAGTTGGAAGAAAACAAGGTAGAAGAAAAAGACGTTAATAATAAAGAAAATGATAAAGAATTAGATGATGATTCATATGAAGTTACAAGAGAGATCAACTTAGATGATTTATATGATGGTTCAATTAACAATACGGTTGTGATTGATCCGGTTACCAATAAGGAAATTTTAATGAAGTCTAAAAAACCTAATTATACTATTTTGGGTGTTTTTCTTGCGGTTTTAATACTTTTGTTACTTTATTATCTTAATAATAAATCTAGTTTTGGTATGACTACAACTGATGTTGAACCCAACACTACGGTTAGTACAACTAAGGATTTAAACAGTGAGTATGGTACTTTAAATTGTACTTATAAATCATCTAGTGATGCCGAAAGTCAAGAAGTGGTCTACACGGCTAATTTTGAAAATTCAAAACTAACAACAACTATTTTTAATTATGTTGTAACATCTAACGTTGATACAACTTCTGATGTATATAATGATTTAAAAAGTCAATATGAAACGTTTTTCATAAATAATGCATCACAAACAGGGAACACCGTTAGGTTTGAAAGTAGTGACTCTAGTTTCAATTTTAGTGTTCAAACTGATTATGAAGTTGATGGTTTTGATGCATTGACTTTGGTTGATGGACAAACTATTTTATATGTTAAACCAAGCACGTCAGATACTATAGAAAGTTTACAAGAGGCGTATGTTAATAAGGGATTTAGTTGTACAATAAATAATGAAAGTGAGAGTTAATATGAAAAAAGAAGTAAAAGAACAAACGGTAGATGAAAAAGAATTATTAAGAAGAAGAAAAACGATGAGAATACTTAAAATACTATTGTTAGTATTGGATGCGCTTGCACTTTTTCTACTTATTTTACAAATAACCATGAAGTCAGTATCCTATTATTCATACGCAATTTTAATAATTTGTAATATAATTACTTTCATGGTTAAACCTGATACTGGTGAAATAAAAAAAGATATTAAAAAATCTAAAGTAAAGTAAGCTTTTAGATTTTTTTATTTATTTCTTTTAAGACAATTATCATAACTAAAAAAGTCGTTGTAATTATTCCTGTTATCATAGAGAATATAAGGGCATTCATTCCAAATCCTAACTTTCCAAAAATAAATAAAACACTATATTTTAACACCATTGAGGTAAGTGATGTGATAAATAGTTTATTTGTTTTTCCCATTGCCTGTATCGCTACTGAAAGCGTTGGTTGAATGTATAAAATTAGGAAAAAAGGTCCAATCAAATAGATGTAGTTAATACCAAAATTAACGTTAAAAATTAAAATAAGTAATTCATCTGGAAACAAAAGAATTATACTTAAACATATCGCTCCAACGAAAAGTGATAATAACAGTAAATGTAAAAGTTTTTTATTAAAGCTTTTATATTTTTTATTAGCATACAACTTGGTAATGTTAGGAAGAAGAGCCGAAGCTATAGAGCCTGATAAAAAAGTTGGCATTGATAATAACGGGATTATATATGAGTTTATAATACCGTATTGTAAAGTTATGTAATTTGATGAAAAACCTGTTTGTATAAGGGTTGTTGTAAGAATAATTGGTTCTAGAAAAAAACCAATTGAAGATATTAGTCTAACTAAAGTTGTAGGAAGAGATATGTTTAGTATTTCTTTTATTATTTTTATGTTAATAACTGATTTGCACTCATTTTTTAAGTATTGTTTTTTTATTGCTTTTTGCATTATTATGATACTTGTAATTTCTGTTAACACGTTAAATAAAATAATGAAAATAACCGCAGTTACATCTGATTTTGCAATTGCAAATGGAAGAAATAAAACAATTAAAATAACTTTTATTATTTCTTCAGTTATGTTGGTAATTGAAGCTGGCGCCATGTTTTCTTTACCATGTAAAAATCCTCTTTGAATACTTGATATGGTTATAAATGGTATTATAATTGTAATTGCTAAAATGGCGTTTTTTAATGCCTCATTATGAAGTGTTATTGCAATTAGTTTTGCACTTATTATAACAATTATAATCATGATAAAATCTATTATAAAACCTATTATAATTGCGTTTTTTAAGATGTCTTTATTTTTATGTTTTTCTTCGGCACTTATCTTACTTATTGATATTGGAAAACTAAATTGCGTAATGGTTATTATCAACATTAGTGTAGGTGTTATTAAAGCATATAGTGAAACAACGTTTACACCTGCTGTTCTTGTATATATTATTTTTCCTATCATTCCAAGTATTTTAGTAATCATACCTGATACTAAAAGAATTATTATGTTTTTGAATAATAAGTTATTTTTTAATTTAATCATAATAAATTATATGGTTTTTAAAATCATAAATTCACTTGTTTTTCATAAGCTTAATACTTTTTCTTTGATTTTACTTTTCAGATGTTATATAATAGAAAATGTTGGAAATAATATAAAGTTATGGTGAGGTATTTATGAAAAAAAGTTTTGTAAAAAGATTAATTATATTTTTATTGGTTATCGTTTTATTCAGTTTAGTTTATATACCACTTTTAAACGATATGAAATTTGGTTTGGATTTAAAAGGTGGTTTTGAGGTTTTATATCAAGTTTCTAGAACTGATGGAGAAGAACTTACTAGTGATGATTTAAATAGCACCTATGACGTTTTGAAAAGAAACGTTGATTCACTTGGTGTTTCAGAACCTGAAATAACGATAGAAGGAAGCGATAAAATAAGGGTAAAATTAGCTGGCGTAACTGATGTTGAAAGTGCAAGGGAAGTTTTATCAAACGTTGCTAATATATCATTTAGAGACGTTGATGATAACTTGCTTATGGACTCAAGTGTAATTAGTGGTGCTAAACTTTCTTACGATGAAAGTGGTAATCCTGCGATTGCTTTGGAAGTTGCAGATAAAGCAACGTTTTTAGAGGTTACTACTGAATTAAGTGAAAGAGATGATGGAGAAAACTTAATGGTTATTTGGTATAACTTTGAGGAGGGTGTTAATTCGTATGAAGACGAAGAAAGTACCTGTGGGCAGGAAGATAGTATGTGTTTGTCCGCTGCTAGCGTATCTCAAGGTTTTTCATCAGATGTTATCATAACTGGTAGTTTTGATAAAGAAGAAGCAGAAACATTAGCATCAAGCATAAATGCTGGTTCTATATCTACTAAATTAACAGAGTTATCTAGTCAAACTGTTAGTGCTCAATATGGAACGAACGTTTTGTTAAAAACTTTTATCGCGGGTGTTATAGGAATGGTAGTCGTAATATTATTCATGAGTATTCTTTATAAATTTTCTGGTTTTATTCAAGGAATAATGCTTTTAATATACATGCTTTTAGTTATGGGGGTATACTGGTTAATTGGTGGTGTATTATCTCTTTCTGCCATTGCAGCGCTTGTATTAGGAATAGGTATGGCAGTGGATTCTTGTGTTATTACAAATGAAAGAATTAAAGAAAGTTTAGAGGATAATAAAAGTCTTTCTTTAGCATTTAAGTATGGTAATAGTGAGTCTTGGACATCTATTTTTGATGCTAACGTAACTACTTTTATCGTTGCTATTGTATTATTTGTTTTTGGTGAAAGTTCTGTTAAAGGTTTTGCAACCATGCTTATAATTACCATTTTTGCAACTATGTTTGTAATGGTGTACTTAAATCGAATAATCCTTAAGATGTTTGTTAAAACAAAATATTTTAATGACCGTCCAAATTCATTTGTAAAATATTTAAAGAAGAATAAACCAAGGCGTAAAATAAGAATAAACGCCACTAAAATGTTAAAAAAATGCCATATAGTAACTTGTGTTTACTTGGTTTTTGGTGCTTTGTTTTTAATATTTAACGGCCTTAATTTAGGAATAGACTTTAGGTCTGGTTCTGACGTTAGCATAAGTGCTGATAACATAAGTGTTAATAAAATAAAAAAGGATTTTGAAGAACTTGAATTAGATGTTTTATCAATCGAAGAAAATGACGATAATGAAATTTATGTAAAATTAAATATTGAACTTCAAGAAGATGAGATAAATACCGTAAATAATTATTTTGCTGATAAGTATGATGCTATTTGTGAGATTAACGTTGTTACTAATTTAGCTAAACAAAATTTAATTAAAAACGCTATTTTATCCGTTATAATAGCAATGATTGTAATGATTATATACATCTCGATAAGATTTAAATTTAGTTATGCTATTTCATCAATTATTGCTTTAGTTCATGACGTTGTTGTTGTTACAATATTATTTTCTATATTTAATATAGAAGTAAACGTTATTTTCATCGCTGCTATTCTTACAATTATTGGTTACTCAATTAATAATACAATCGTTGTTTTTGATAGAATAAGACAAAATCTTAAAAAATATAATTCTAAGTTTACCATTGATAATTTAAAAGAAGTCGTAAATGATAGTGTTTCCCAAACTTTTACAAGAAGTATTTATACTACAATTACAACCATGATACCAGTTATTTGTCTTGTCGTTCTTGGAACAAGTGGTATTTTATCATTTAACTTAGCTTTGTTATTTGGTCTTGTTGCAGGTTGTTATTCATCTGCGATATTAGCAAGTCAATTATGGTACGTAATAGAATCTAGAAAGTTAAAAAACAAAGATAAAAATAAAGTAACAAAAACATTTAAAAGCAGTAAAAAGAATAAAAATAATAAAAAGAATAGTAAAAAACGTTAAAAAAGTGGGTGATACAAATGAAACCTGATGAGAAAGCTTATAAGCTTGATGATTTAATCAGTAAGGTAAAGGGTTATATAAAAAATAAAGATGAGATAAAATTAATAAAAAAAGCATATGACTTTGCTTGCAAAGCGCATGCTGGTCAATTAAGATTAACTGGTGATCCATATATTTTACATCCATTAAACGTAGCGTTAATTTTAACTGAGATTTACGCTGACAGTCAAACTCTTATAACAGCTCTTTTACATGATGTTATTAATTTTTCTAACGTAAAAATAGAAGAGGTAGAAAAAGAGTTTGGAAGTGATGTTAAAACCTTATTAGATGGAATATCTAAAATAAATAGATTGTCTTTGTCAGCGGAAAGCGAAGCTTTAATTTCCTATCATAAAAAAATATTAGTTGGACTTTCAGGAGACGTTAGAATAATTATTTTAAAAATAGCAGATCGTCTTCACAACATGAGAACGCTTTGGGCAATCCCAAAGGAAAAAAGGAAAGAAAAAGCTAAAGAGACTTTAGAAATTTTAGTACCAATTGCACATCGCTTAGGTATTAATCATATTAAAAGTGAGTTAGAAGATTTATGTTTAAAATACTGGAAACCTGATGTATATAATGACATATTAGAAAAGTTAAGTGAATCAAGGGGAGAACTAGATAAATCAGTTGATAAAATGATGGAAAGTGTCTCTAAAATACTAACTGATAATAATATTCCTCACGAAATGAAAGGAAGAACCAAAAGCGTTTACAGTATTTACAATAAATTACAAAAAGGTAAAAACTTTAATGAAATTTACGATATTTTAGCTCTTAGGTACTTAGTTAACACTGAAGCTGAATGTTATTTAGCACTGGGGCTTATTCATGCTAAATATAAACCGGTTCCAAGAAGGTTTAAGGACTATATAGCACGTCCTAAAGAAAATGGATATCAATCACTTCATACGACTGTTTTTGGTCTTGATGGAAAACTTTTTGAAATACAAATTAGAACTTATGATATGGATCGGATTGCAGAATATGGTTTTGCATCACACTGGTCTTATAAAGAACATGGTGCAAATAAACAAAATGATTTAGAAGAAAAATTAAAACAGTTTAGAACGGTAATAGAGTTAAATGAGCAGCAAGTAGAAACCGAAGAATTTGTTAACACCGTTAAAAATGAAGTTTTTAATTCAAATAACATATACGTATACACTCCAAAAGGAGATGTAATAGAATTACCACTTGGTTCTACTCCTATTGATTTTGCATACCGCGTTCATACTAGTGTTGGTCATCAAATGGTTGGTGCAATAGTAAATAATAACATTGTTACTCTTGATCATAAATTAAAAGACGGGGACATTGTTAAGATAAACACTAATAAAAATAGTAAAGGCCCATCTCAAGAATGGATTAACATTGCCTATACAACTACCGCCAAAAATAAAATTAAAGCTTTCTTTAGTAAAATAGATAAAAATGAAACTATTTCTAGTGGTAAAGAAATGTTAATTAAAACAATTAGAAGAAAAAAATTATCAATCAATGATATTTTAGATGATAAAAAAATACAAATCGCTTTAGATGAGCTTGGTTTAAATAACGAAAATGATTTATATTATGAGATTGGAATTGGTAAATATAATCCTACTCAAGTCATCAAAATGATTTTAAATGAAAAAGAAGATGAAAAGAAAATCTTAGAAAAAACTCTTAAGTATCAATCACCAATAATGGATGCAACTGGTGATGTTATAATAGATGGCATAAGTGATTTAAAAGTGTCTTTTGGAGGATGCTGTACTCCAGTAAAAGGAGATGACGTAGTAGGTTATATTTCAAAAGGTAATGGTATTACTATTCACCGGAAAAATTGTCATAACATCATTGATCAAGATGAGAGAATAATAAGCGTATCATGGAATGAAAAGTCAAAGAAAAAATACGTAACAAACATACTTGTATACGCTGATAAAAAAGATAACTTGCTTTTAGATATAATTTCAAAGACAAGTGCGATGAACATAGGTGTTAAAAGCGTTAACACAATATCTAACACAGATTATAACATTTATGATTTAAACATAATCGTAGAAGATAAACAACTGCTTGATAAATACTTAAGTATAATAAAACAAATACCATCTGTAACTGACGCACAAAGAGGAAATAAATAATGAGAATAATCGTACAAAGAAGCAGAAAATCAAACGTTAAGGTAAATGGTAAGATAACTGGTGAAATTGATTATGGGTTTGTTTTACTTACGGCTTTTACTAATGGTGACGATGAAAATGTAATAAATAAAATGGTTAAAAGAATCGTTAATTTAAGAATCTTTTCGGATGAAAATGATAAATTTAATTTATCATTAAAAGATGTTAAAGGAAGTATTTTATCAATATCACAATTTACATTATATGCTAAGTTAAATGGTAGAAGACCTTCTTTTACTGATTCATTAAATTATAATGATGCTAAAGATTTATATGATTATTTTAATGAGAAACTAAAAGAAGAAGGTGTAAAGGTAGAAAAAGGTGTGTTTGGCGCTGATATGAAGCTTACAATACAAAATGATGGACCTGTTACAATAATAATGGATAGTAGTGATTTTTAATTACGCTATCTTTTTATTTGTGTAAATATTTTTTTATATAATTGTTTTTAATAATGTAATGTGTTATACTTAACATAGTAAAGGAGGATAGGAGTTAATGACGGTATTAATAATTGCTTTAGTTATTGTTTTTTTAGTTATTCTTTATTTTATTTCAACTTACAATTCTTTAGTTAATTTAAGAAATAAAGTTGAAGATTCTTGGTCTCAAATAGATGTTGTACTTAAAAATAGGAATGACTTAATACCTAACTTAGTAGAAACCGTAAAAGGTTATGCTAAACATGAGAAAACAACTTTAAATGAAGTAATAGAAGCTAGAAACAAAGCATTAGGTGCAAAAACCAACGAAGAGGAAATGAAAGCTGCAGGTCAAGTTACGGAAGCTTTAGGACGTTTATTTGCATTAGCAGAAAGTTATCCAGATTTAAAAGCCAATCAAAACTTTGTTGATTTACAAAACAAATTAAATGAAATAGAAGAAAAGATTCGTTTTGCTAGACAATTTTATAATGATACGGTTTTAACGTATAAAAATAAACTTGAGATGTTTCCGTCTAACATAGTAGCAAGAATGTTTGGTTTTAAACCTTATACTTTTTTTGAAGCAACAGAAGAAGAAAGAAAAAACGTTAACGTTAAATTTTAGTCTACTTTATTAGTAGACTTTTTTAAAATAAGGAGGAAGAGTATGAAAAGAGTGTTTAAGATTATATCATTTGCTTTATTATTATTT
>CAYSJY010000010.1:0-28720 GCA_964431705.1 uncultured Muribaculaceae bacterium
TATATAATCTGTTTTATTTTCTATTTCTATTACTCTTTTAAATATATCTTTATTTTCTTTTATTAAATGTCTCATTTTAACAAAAGTATCCATTATCTTAATTGTCGCTTTAGTTGCTACTTTTGTTTTTAATATGGTTGCTAACATATATATTCCTTGTTCTGTAAAAACCGTATTACCTTTTCTTGATCCACCTTTAGTATAGTTTGAAGTCAAATTTTTTGACTTCAAATGTTTTTTTCAATTTCACTAATTCTAAAACAATATCTTTCTGGAAATTTTAATGGGTTATTTTTTACCGCCTGATTTATCTCTTTTGTTCCATTTTTACATCCGTAAAGAATAGCCAAATCACTATCAAACATCACTTGTTTTCCCCTTATTTCATATATTAAGTCTTTTATATTTTCTTTTTCTTTTAGTTCATTCATTTAACACCTCCATATTTATAATTCTCCATTTTTTTTATTTTTCCTCTATAATATTTAAAAAACATTCTAAATTAATAGAATGTTATAGGCTTTTATATATTTCTTTTAGTTTTTTTCCTACCTTGTTTATGTCTTTTGCTTTAACTTTATTATAACCATTATGAGTTAGGTTTTTTAGTTTACCAGCAAAAAACAAATTTATTTTTTCTTCAAAATCATCTATGTCTTTTGCTTTGTATACATCTTTATTATCTTTTAAGTAATCAAATGCTCCTATATCTCTTATAATAAGAGGACATTCGCATGCTAAGGCTTCTATTACTGGAATACCTTCTGTTTCTTCTTTAGTTGGAAAAATAAATAAATCAGCTCCATTCATTGCCTCTTTAATTATGTTTTTTTCAACATACCCAGCAAACGTCAAGTTATCAAGTTTTGTTTTAACAGCATCTTTAACTGGCTTTGTAGCAGCTTTTAAAGGGCTATATCCAAACCAAATAAATTTTATATCTGGAAATCTTTTCGCAAGATTAACAAAGTCGACTATGCCCTTTCTTTCGATGTATAACCCTATTGAAAATATTATTTTATCAGTGTTTTTATATCCGTATCTTTTTCTAAATTTTTCTTTTAAAGATTTATCTTTTTTAAAAAAGTCTAGATCTATGCCGTTTGAGACCGCATATATTTTTTTATTTTCAAGTCCATTATAATTTTTCAATATTTTTTTTGAATAAGTACTAGGAGTTATTATTACATCCCCTAAACGATAACATTTAATAAGCCATTTTTTAAATAACTTAGATGTTTGTTTAGAGAAGATAAAACCATTTTTATAATCTTCTTCAGTAGAATGAGCATGATAAACTATTTTCTTGCCATTTTTCTTAGCTTTTTTTACTAAAAAATAAGATTTTAAAAAATATGTATTTACATGAAGAATATCATAATCATCTTTTTTGTTTAAGGTATATTGTACTTTTTCTTTTTCTAAGGCTTTTACTTGATGTTTTATTGCTTTTCCAAGCCCTGATTTTCCAATTAATTTTTCATTTTCAGTATATAAAAGAATTTTCATAAATCATCTTCCCATACATAGTTTAACTTTTTCTATTCATATAAAAGTTAATTGTTCTTTCTAATGGATCTTCTTTTTTCTTTTCTTTCTTTTTTATATCATATATTTGTAATTCATCTATGTTGTTGCTTCTATTAACTAATTTATTATATTCATTTTTTATTGAGATTATGTTTTTTTGATATTCTGATAGTGTTTCTATGCTTTTTTCTAAATTCTTTATTTTTTTCTTTTTATCTTTTTTGTTAGATGAAAAAACTCCTACTTTTATGCTACTTTTATCTATGATTAGTTTACTTGTTAATTCTTCTAAATCATTTATTATGTTATCGATTTTATTTATATCTTTTTCAATTTCTTGTTCTATTAAGATGTTATTCATCGCTAACATTTTTTTAATTTCTTTAATTATGTTAGTAATCTTTCTTTGTAATAAATCAATGTCTTTTTGTGTTACCTTTCTTAAAGCTTTATTAAACTCCTTGGAAGTTTTAATTTCTTTTTTTTCATCTAGTAAATTATTATCTGATGCCAAATTAGTAATTAATTTACCATCTATGGTATAAAATAATATTCCTTTACTATCCATAACTTCTACCTCCATATTATTTATATAATAACACAAAAAAAAATTAATGTACATAACCGAATATTATTTTAATATTACTTTTTACTTATCTTTTTATAATAAGATGCATCCACATACTTACTGTATAAATTCCATAATTCTAAAGTTACCTGCGGACTTTTATAATAATCAAAAGGAGCATTTCTAAGTAGCATTTTTAGTTCTTCTAAATATGCTTTTTGATCACAAGCGTTAATGTATTCATAAATATTTTTAATTCTTTGTCTTAATATTGCTTCATCATTATCATAGTTGTTAATAATGTAATTAGAATATCTTTTTATTGCTTCAAAGCTTTTTTTCTCTTTTTCTTGTTTTATTAAATAATCTTTTAAAAAAAGATAGGCTTCATCAAATAGTTTATATTTGCCAATTTTTTCGAGCCTTTTATGATAACATGCTTCTAATTGTTCTTTTGTAAAATCTTGTTCTAAACCCAAAATATTCATACACTGTTTAAGCATTTTAACATTCTCCTTTTTAGTGAAATGGTATCGTATCAAAAAAAGGCAATCTTGTCAATCACCTTTTTTCTTTTTTGCTTTTTTGCTTTTTTTAAAGTTTATTTTCATTAAATTAAGTTTTGCATTATCAGTTAAAATATCGGTTGTTAACACCACCCAAGTTATTAAAATAACTAAGACAACATATATTATTATACCAGCTTTTCTATCTTTTAATATATAGAAAATTGATGCTAATGAAAATAAAATATTTACTCCATATATGATTAACACTGTTGTTTTTTGTGAAAACTTTTTATTTAATAGTTGATGATGAAGATGCTGTTTATCCGCTTCATATATTGGTTTATGATGAATTAATCTCCTTAAGATAGCGAATAAAGTATCAAGTATTGGAATTGCCAAGATAAGTATTGGAACAACAAGCGACGTTAAGGTAACCGCTTTAAATCCTAAAAGGCACACAACCGCAATCATGAATCCTAAAAACATTGATCCTAAATCACCCATGAATATTTTTGATGGATTAAAGTTAAATATTAAAAAGCCTAAAGAAGCTCCTAACATGATAAAAGCAATCGTTATTTCCAAAGAACCAATATTATGCATTATAAAAGCTATAATACCTATGGTTGCAAAGAAAATACTTGATATTCCTGCACAAAGTCCATCTAAACCGTCAATAAGATTAATACAGTTCATTAAAGCAATAATAAAAACAATGGTAATTGGATAAGCAAGCCATCCAAAATCAATGTAATAACCAAAAGCTGATATGTCGTTTAGAAGTATTTTTCCATAAAAAACAATTATTAATGCTGCCACTAATTGTCCTAATAATTTTTCCCTAGCCCTTAATGGCTTTATAACGTCAAGAATTCCAGTTATTATTACCACAAAACTTGCGATTAAAATAGCTAACATTTGGGTACTTTGAGGTGCAAAAAGCATATAGCCAAAAAGAAACCCAAAATAAATCATCAAACCTCCCATAACTGGCATTGGTTTTTTATGAACCTTTCTTTCGTTTGGATAATCTAAAGCTCCAACATGATAACTTATCCATTTAACAATTGGAAATAAAATAGCCGTAAAAGCCATTACTGAAATAATTATTTTTAATACTTCTATTATTTTATCTTGCATTTATATCACCACTATTTTAATTCTATCACAAAATTTAAAAACAACCAATCTATTTGGCTGCTTTTAATAATAAAATAATTATCTTTCTTTTTTAGCACTAAAACCAACTTTGTGTTTTATTATGAAAGTAGGTCTATCAAGTAAGTTACTATAAATCCTTGATATGTATAAAGCTATAATACCAATAAAGAACATAACAAAACCAATGAATAATATTATTGTTCTATAAGATAAATGACCCATTAAAATAAAATCAACTAAACTAATTAAAAATAGTAATGATCCTAAAACAAATATTGATTTTACTGGGACGGTTGAAAAAGAAATTATACCACCTAGTGAATATTTTATAAGCTTAAATATTGACCATTTAGATGTTCCATAAGTTCTTTTTTCTGGAGTATAAGGAACATATATGGTATTAAAACCTATCCAAGAGAAGATTCCTTTAGAAAACCTTGTTTTTTCTTTAAAGGATATTAAAGCTTCACGAACTTCTTTAGTAAAAACCCTAAAATCTCCTGCTCCTGGAAGAAGTTTAACATCAGATATTTTATTATTTAATTTATAAAACAAAGACGTAAGAGTTCTTTTTAGCGTGCTTTCGTCATCTCTGTTAGCTCTGTACGCACACACGATATCATAATCTTTGTTATCTATTAATTTATAATACATCTCTATTAGAGTTGTTGGTGTATGTTGAAGGTCGGCATCCATAATAGCCGTATAATTACCAGTAGCATCTAAAAGCCCAGCGTACATAGCTTGTTCTTTTCCAAAGTTTTTTGAAAAACTAATTACTTTTACATTTTTATCTAACTTGTTTAAGTCAAGTAATTTTTTATAAGTATCATCTGTTGAACCATCATCAACCATGATAAGCTCATAACTTATTTTATTATCTTTTAAAGCTGAAGATAATGAACTATAAAATTCATTTAAAGATAAACCCTCGTTATAACAAGGCACAACTATTGATAGTTTCATAATAATCCCTACTTTCTTTTATTTATTAATTTATTCCAACTTTTTAATACGTTTTCTTTAGAATATTGTTTTGCTTTCGTCTTAGCTTCTTTTCCCATCTTTTTTCTTTGTTTTTCATCATTTATAAGGAGATCTATTTTCTTTATCATCTCATCTTCATTACGATCTTTTATTAAATATCCATTTATTCCATCATCTATTATTTCATTCGCACCTTGAGCAGATGTATAACTTAAAACTGGTACCCCATAGCTCATAGCCTCAATTAAAACAAGCCCAAAACTCTCGGTTTTACTTGTCATAACGTAAATTGAACTATCAAGCAGCAAATCATTTATAAAATCTTTATCCTGATATCCATGAAACGTTACTTTATCACCTAATTTTAAATCTTTGGCAATGGCTAGTAAATCATTTTTTTCCATTCCATCGCCTACGATGTTTAAATGCCAATTAGGATGTTGTTGGCTTACTTTTTTAAACAATCTTAATAAGTCATCAAATGCTTTTTCTTTTGAAAGTCTTCCAATACTTATTATATTTAACGAATCTAATTTTGATGATTTAAATGGTATATTATCCAAACAATTTGGAATATAACACACTTTCTTACCTAAATACTTTTGGTAAAATCCCATAAGTTCTTTTGATACGTTAACTAAATAATCCATTTTTTTACATGAGTTTACCAAAGCACTTATGTATCTTTTATTATCATTGTGATGATTATGTTCCCATGCTATTTTTTTAGTAGTTTTACTAACAAATTTTGAAACCATAAAATTATGTACCGTTCTAGTTGATATTATAATGTCAGTTTTTAACTTGCTAAGATAAATTGCGGTTTTTATATACTTAACATATCCCGTTTTCAAGCTCAAACCTATTCCTTTAAAGAACATGCTAAAGTTTTTCTTTTTTAAATAATACTTCATCTCTTTTTTATTAGGTTTAATATTAGATATATATTTAATGTTTACTTTGTCATTAATTTTAAAAACTGGTTCATTATATAATCTATAAACTGATAAGATTTCTACGTTATACTTTTCACAAAGTAAATTTGCGAGGGTGGCTACCGCTTTTTCAATTCCTCCATAACCCAAATGAAGAGCAAGTATCGTTACTTTTTTCATTAAAATCACCTAAAACAATTATACTAAACTAATTAAAAAACGTCAAAAAAATAATAATTAGTTGTAAAACTACTTACCATTTATAATTTACATTTTTATTATATAAAAAATATGTCAATTTATAAAAGCATAATCATTTTAATTATTAAAATAAAAACAGATGGCATCAATTTATATACCATCTATAATTTATCTATGTACATTTTTATTTTTTCTTTAAAATTATTGTTATTTGATTCATATTTCTCTGGTTTAAAAGACTTTATGTCCTTTAGCGTTTTAGATAAGTTTTTAACATTATAAAGTGGAAGTACATAGTTTTTTAACGCAAATTCTTTAGTAATTTGTAATTGATGATCATTGGTGTGTTCTCCATATTTTTTTAGTCTTGGTACAACAATTACTTTCTTATTTTTGTTCAAACATTCCGTAATCGTACCTACTCCCGCATGAGTAATTACTATCTTTGCTTTCTCAATTAACGTTTCTATTTTTTCTTTGGACGTAAAATCAAACGTTTCTATACGATCATCCTTAAAATTAGTACATCCTGTTTGGGCGATTATTTTATCTTTGATATTGCCTTCTTTTTTTTCTTTAGCAATCTGTTTTAGTATTCTTTCAAATGGTTTATCTTGAGTTCCTAAAAGTACTAATATCATTAAAAAATCCACCCCTCACATACTGCTTTTGGATAAAGTTTTAACATTGAATGCCACTGAACAATAAAAACGTCCGCGATTGGATAAATAAGCTTCCCAGTAAGTGTTTTAGTTTCAATATTTGCAAAAGATTCTATATATATTATCTTCTTTTTAAATAGTTTTGCTATATAACACATAGCAACACACGTATGAGCTCCTGTTGTTACAATAACATCAGGTTTAAATTTTAAAAAAATGATAAAGCTTTTAATTACGTTTATTGGTATAACAAACATATACCTTAACATATGATCTTTTGTACCAGAAGAAAGATAATCAATCTTACTTTTATACCTTCCCTTTAAGCCAATCGTAGATTTATGTTTTTCAGTTACTATTTTATAGTCATAATCTTTAAAAATACTTTTAAGTTGCATAAGTTCGGTTAAATGTCCACCCATACTTGATATAAACATTACTTTTTTCATATGTATCTCCTGAAAACTAATTTTTAATAATTAAGATTAATTAAGTTTTTTAATTTCCTCTTCAGATAAACCCGTTGACGACGAAATTATTTTTATATCAACGTTTTCTTTAAGTAAATTTTTAGCGATTTCTTTTTGTTTGTTTAAGGAACCTTGTTCAATTCCTTTTTCGATTCCTTGTTCAATTCCTTCTTCTATTCCCTTTTGTATTCCTTCTTTCCTTCCATTTTCAATACCTTTATCATACCCTTCATAGTACCCTTCTTCTTTTGCATACTCTCTTATCCTGTTTTTAATGAACTCTTCTTGTTCTTCTATATCATATATTCCTTGTAACTCCTCTTGTCTTGATACTTTCTTTATTTTCTTTACCACGTCTTCCATCTCCTTACTTCCTTTTGATATATCCTCCAGCTCTATATCATCATCAATTGTCATGATTAACAACTCTTTTTCAAAATTACTTAACCTATCTTTATTATAGTACATTTCTTTTACCTTTTTCAAGTTTACGTGGTATATTTCTTCATCACTACTATATACGTACTTACTTCTTATTAATCCTCTTTCTTTATCCATCATCTCAAACTTTATTACTATTCTTTCATCAAATACTTCATAATTATCAAAGTTTATTTGGATTATCTTTCTTCTTCTTGGAAACTTTCCTCCCTTTTCTATTAATCCTTCTTTTATTTTTTCTATATATCCATCGTTTTTATCATATATTCCTTCATAATAATTCTTATTCATCTCCAGATTTATTACGTTCTCCTTTATCTCTACTATTAAGTCCGTTGTTTTTCCTTTTTCTTTTATACTTCTTTTGGTTAACTCGCTGTTCTTAAACACTATGTTACCTTTCATATAACTCTTTTTTATTCCTGTTATATTACTTATTATGTCTATTAGGTATCCTTCAGCCTCTTTATCTTGTAAAACACTTTTAAATACTTCATCATATATCATTGGTATAATCTTATTTTTTTGCATATTATACCTCCTTTCGCCAACATACTAACACACTTATTTTTCATTTGCAAATCACTATTTTTCATTTTTTGCTTGTTTTTTTATGCAAAAAAATGCATTTTGCATAGACAAAACGCATTTTTATACATTTTTTTACTTCTATTTTTCCATTTTTGTATTTTTTTTACTTTTTTTAATTTTTTTACTTAGATGTTTAAAAGTCATCCTCGTTATCATAGTCTTCTAATGATAATTTACGATAATTAGGCTTTTCTTTTTCTAATCTTTTTTTAGCTTTTTTTAACTCTTCTTTACGCTCCTTTTTTGTTTTTTTAGGAACATCATAATCATTATCCTCTACTTTTTTTATAACCGGTTTTTCATCTATACTTTCAATATCATAAGTTTGCTCTTCTTTACTTTCTTTTTTATTTATTTTTCCATTAAGCTTATCTATTTTCTTTTGATATTTTTTTATCTTCTTTTCTTTTTTGGTAAATATCTTTTTAAATAAGTTTATTAAGATTATTAAGAATATTATTAATGCTAAAGCTCCAGCTATACAAAGTAAATACAATATAATGGTATTTTTAGAAAGATCTAAGGTTTCATAAAATCTTTGAAAAGTACCCTCTTCTTTATCATAAAGATAAAAACCTTTTTCCCCAGATTGCAAGTTTTGAGCATAAACTAAGTAAAAGTTTTTATCATCATCTAAAACATACTCATATGCTCTTACTTTTTCGTCTGATATTTTGATGGTTGTTTTTTTAAAACCATATGGAATATCTAAGTTACTTTCATCTAAAATTAGCAAGTAAAGACCGTTTCCAACTGCTTCAATAAACGTGCTAAACTCATTTTCTTTTTCATCATATATAAATAATTTAATATTTCCGTCTTCGTCTTTTAAAGCAACTAATATAAGACCAGTTGCCTCACTTTCATAAGCTGCTATTTCTTGATCGTCTATTGTAATAGTAGTTTCTACAAAACCTACTGGCACGTCTTCAACTTGTCCTGATTTTCTTACTATGGTATAACTTGCACCATTTATTGTCACTTCGATAGGATCAAGTTCTTCAACGGTTAAATTGATTACATATGTTTTTTGCTCACCATGTTGTGCTGTTACTACGATTTCAATTTTATTTAGGCCATCCGTTACGTCTATTTCACCCGTACCAGAGATTGTAGCAGTTGAATCAGCAGCGGTAGCACTTATTACAGCTTTAGTGGTATCAACAGGTAAAGTTGCCTCATATTCTAGCGTATCAGCACTAAAACTAGGTGATAATTCTGCTCCTTCAACAGATAAAGATGCCAAGTTATTATTCCTACTATAACTTGCTTCTATCTCGCTTTGGGTTTTCATACTAACGGAAGCAGAACCAGTAGATGATAAGCATTCATCAGTCGAAGTATAATCTAAGACAGATGCATTTGTTGGTTTAAACGTTGCCGTTCCAGATGCTAAGGCAGTAAAGGTGTAAGAATAAGTTGATGACGTTTTACTACCGTTACCATAATCAACGATGTGAAGTGTTCCACTGGTAAGTTTTGCCATCGATGAGTCATAACTTAAGGTGTATTCCCACGAACCTAACGACGCTGATGAAGACACCGTAACTGTTACGTTAAAACTTTGCCCTACCACAACTGATGATGGTGCAGAAACACTTATTTTACAGCTAGCAGCATCAACTCCTGGTATTTTAAATAAAAATACAAAAAGGAGGATGAATGCTCCTGTTAATATTTTTTTATATAACTTTTTCATTTCATACCTCCTATTTTTGAGAAATACTACCGGTACCTAATATGTATTTTTGAATCAACAATAAATCTTTTATGGTTATTTGATTATCATGAGATACATCAGCAGCTTCTTTATTAGACTCAGTCAAACTTTGAGAACCAAGTAAGTATTTTTGAACCAATAATAAATCCTTAATGGTAACAGCACCGTCACCAGATACATCACCATAAACTGCTACTTCATAAGATGTACCATTAATGATTATAATATCCTCAGTTGAAATATTACCCGTTGTCTTTGAATTATAATACTTATTTACTATGCTAACGTCTTGCGTATACTTCGTTAGGTTTGTTTTAATTGTTCCAACGCTTTGACCTAAAGTTACGTTTGTAAGATATCCATTTACTATCTTATAACCCGCTTTAGCAATTATTTCTGCAGCTGATAAACTCGTGCTTTCGCTACTACTTGAACTACTGCTTGAGCTACCAGAACTACTTGAGCTGCTCGAACTACTTGAGCTGCTCGAACTACTTGAATCAGTGCTTGAGCCAGAATCAGTTGATGAATCTGAATCAGATGTTCCACCTACCGTATCAGTTGTAGAAACCTTAAACGCACTATCTGGCATATTGTTGTAAACAGGAATTATAAACGTATAGCTTTCATCTAAACGTCCACTTTCTTTATATGATGAATATATATTTGAGGCTTCTGATTCTGGAGCCATTATATTTGTTTGATACTGATGAGTATAAACAGTTCTTGTTCCGTAACTTGAAACATTAAACTTTTGAAAATAAATTGTATCTTGTCCTATTGATATATAAGATGAACCAATTACTTCAGCTCCACCAGTTATTGCTTTTTGAATGGAGTTCCATCCCGCGTTTTTTGCATACTCTAAACCTTTTAAGTAATTATCCTCACCCGATGTTGCACCTATGTTATAAAAGTTATAGTATCCTTCATACCCTGATACCGTACCAGAAGATGCTGATGATCCGCTTGTCCCCATTTCTTGAAGAGCACGGGATGCTAAGTGTATCGCTGATACATTAGTTTCTTTTGCAGCTTCAATAAACGCCTCAGCATATGTTTTGGTAACTCCATTTTCGGTAAACGTTCCTTCCATAAAAGTTCCATCTAATAAACTTTGAACAGACTCAAGTTCAGATTCATTATAACTTAAACTTTGAAACATGAATATTCCTTTTTCCGTTAAGAAGTTTCTTGGATCCATGTAATATTTTACCGTATCTTTAGCAGCAGCATACCAACTTGTCCCATCTATTACTATTCCATCCGGATATAATGAATTGGTAAATTTTAAAGATGGATAAAGATATGATATTGCACTCATTCCTATTTGACTTTCTGCTTCTGCAGCTTCTTCCCAGTCTAAACCTGTGTAATCCGCCACAAACGTCCAATTAGGATGCATAGCGTGTAATTTTCTTAAATACGTTTTATAGCTTTCTGGAAAAGCACTTATACTTTCTTCGAATTCTTCATCATCAGTGTATGTATAAGTTACAACGTCATACATACAAGCCTTAGCAACGTAACCAGTATACTGACGAGCAGCATAATCTAAAGTAACAACATACCAAGTAGCGTTACTACTACCATTATTAGGTCCGGTTGCACTTGAAACATACTCTAGTTGTTGGTTTGGATATACGTATACGATATCACTACCATTTTTAACGGTAGAAGACTGATCAGAGGCTTCCGTTCTAACAGGACATTTATATTTTACTTGATATAAACTATAAGAACCTGCGTTTACCTTGCAACAAGCAATTAAAAACGAAAAAGTAACAGTAAGAAGCATTAATAAATAAAATCTTTTATTACGTATCTTCATTTAACCAACTCCTATTCCTATTCACCTTGATTATAACATAAAAATTGTATTTTTTTAAGATTTTTATTTTTTTTTGTTGTATTTTGTAAAATAATGTAAAACTTCATGAGATACTTTTTTTATGATTAAGACATTAATTTGACAATTGTATTTTGTAGAATTTTGTTGTATAATTATTTGCAGCATGAGGTGATATTTTTGCAAAAGAAAAAAAAGAAGTTTAAAAAAGCCGTCCTGTTACTTCTTCCATTATTGATTGGCTTTTACGTATCAAGTGCGTTTTTCGTAGATGCGATATACTACTATAATTCATCTAAGAGTTTTATGTCTTACGTCGTTTATGGTTTAATAATATTAACAGCTTTATTCATTGTTATATTTACCTTAAAAGGGTTTAAATGTATTAAGAAAAATAAAACTAAGAGTTATGTTTTTTATTTTATTTTTTTAATAATTTCTATTGCACTACAAATTTTTGTTACTATAAACATAAATAAAATAAGTAGTTCAATATCAAAAATAACAAGTAGTGAGTCAGGCTATTCATCTAGCATCGTTGTTCTTAGTGATTCTTCTTATGAATCAATTGATGACATAAAAGATAATGATGCTTCAATAGGTATTGTGTATGACGAAGATAACCAAGAAGGATATATACTTCCTATGCAAATAGTTGAAGAAGAAGAAATAGATGAAGATAATATAGTAAGTTATGATACGTATACAGATTTATTAAATGATTTATATAATGGAGAAATTGATTCAATGTTTGTAAGTTCTTCGTATGTTTCTCTTTTTGCAAATGAAGATGGATACGAAAACATTGCTAGTGAAACTAAAGTAATATATGAAAAAACGGAAAAAATTAAAAAACAAACTAGTTCTTCTACTAAGACGTTAAATGAGCCATTTACCCTACTTATTATGGGAGTAGATAGTAATACTGAGTCTTTATCAAATAGTAACTCATTTAATGGTGATACGCTAATGCTAATCACGTTTAATCCTAGTACGATGAACGCAACAATACTTAGTATTCCAAGAGACACACGGGTTTCTATCGTATGTACTAGGTCACAAGCTAAAAACAAAATTAATTCCGCTGCTTTATATGGTGCTGATTGCGTTATGGATACGATAACAAACTTTACTGGTATTGAAATAGATTACTGGGTAAAAGTAAATTTCCAAGCAGTTATATCACTAGTTGACGCATTAGGAGGAATAGATGTTGATATTCCTTATGCATTCTGTGAAAGTGATTCACAAAGAAGATTTGGATCATATACCATATACTTAGAAGAAGGTTATCAAACTTTAAACGGTGAGCAAGCACTTGCCTTTGCAAGAAACCGGCATACTTGGCCGCAATATTGTGGAAGTTATTATTCTAACTATACAAGTAACGATTTTATAAGAGGAGAAAATCAACAACAAATAGTAAAAGCTATTGTAAATAAGTTAAAAGAAATAGATAGTTTGTCAGAAATATATGAAATATTAGACATCCTAGGAGACAACATTGATACTAACATTGATAAAGACACTATTATAACTGGATTTGATACGTTTAAAAGTATCATCTCATATTCAAGCAACATAACAAGTGATGATTTCATTGGAACTCAAAGACTTTATTTATCAGGATATGATAACTATATAAATAGCATATATTATTTTGAATATTATAAGCAAAGTCTAGCAGAGGTAGTTGAGGCTATGGAAATAAACCTTGGGTTAATAGAACCTGAGATGGATAAAGAATTTTCATTCTCAATTAATAATCCATATGAGGATACACAAATAGGAAAAGGAACTTACAGCTACTAAGTTCCTTTTTATTAACCATTTCATAATTATTATTATAAAAAATTTAATACTTACCTTTTTTTACTTGAACAATATGCTATAATATTATTATTGGAGGGCAAAATGAAGTATTTAACAAAAATAAAAATGTATTTAATAAGTGATGCAAATAAAAGATCTAAGGTTTTAGTTAAGAAAAAATTCTTTAAAAGCGTTGGTGAAAACTTCTTTTTTCAACCAAGACTTATTCCTGATGAACCAAAATTAATTAGTTTTGGAAATAACGTATCTGTTGCATCAGGTGTTACTTTTGTTACACACGACGTTATTGATAAAGTATTAAATAACATGGACTTAAACTGTACTTTTAGATATAATTGTACACCAATTAAAATTGGTAATAACGTTTTTATAGGATGTAACGTAACTATCTTACCTGGTGTTGAAATTAAAGATAACGTAATTGTTGCAGCAGGATCAGTTGTTACAAAAAGTGTAAAAGAAAACACGGTTGTCGCTGGCAATCCTGCCAAAGAAATAAGTACTTTTGATAAATATGTAGAAAACAGAAAAAAAGAAAATGAAGATGGTTTTTATTTAAGTTATGACAAGTTGGTAGAACGTGCCTGGGAAAGGTTTGAAAATGAAGACAATAAAAAATAACTTTAATAAAATATTTTTAATATTTTTATATTTACAACCAATATTAGATGTTACATCAGGAGTCTTATTAAACTTTGGTTTTAATCTTACAATAAGTTCAATAATTAGGTTTTTATTTTTGTTTTTATGTGTTTTATATCTTGTTTTTTTTATCAAAGATAAAAAAGTTAACATATATTTAATTATTTTATTTTTATATTTTATTATTTTTAGTGTAATAATGTTTATTACCAAAGATTTAAATGCTTTAATATATGAACTTAAAAACTTAATTTCAACTTATTATTTTGTAATATTATTACTTACCCTTATAAAGGTATATAAAAATAAAACGTTAAAAGTTAAAAACTTATTTATAATATACGTTATTTACTTAGTATTTGTTTTTATACCAAATATATTTAACATAGGTTTTCAAAGCTACTGGCATAGTAAAGAAGGAAGTGTAGGATGGTTTTTATCCGCCAACGTAGTCGGTAGTATTTTAAGTATCCTTCTTCCCGTTCTTATTATTTATATAAAAAAAATAAACGTTTCAATGATAATATTATTACTAATTAATTTATACGTAATATTAAGTATTGGGACTAAAGTACCAGTACTGTCTTTTATATTAGTATTTATAATTAATGTTATTTATTTCATATCAAAACTAATTGCTAAAAAAGACTATAAAAAGTTAAGAATAATTGTAATACCCATACTAATTATAATAATTATGTGCATCTTTATTTTTCCTAAAACTTCTTTTTATAAAAACTTAGTAATTCATATTACTTATTTAGAAGAAAAAGATGATGGAAACATACCTTTAAGTGAGTTTGTTGATCATTTTATATTTAGTCAAAGACTAACTTTCGAAGAAAACACAAAAGAAGCTTATGTTGAATCAAGTTTGCTTGAAAAAGCATTTGGAATAGGATATATTGAAAATTATAACACTATAAATGAGAGTGTTAAAACGGTAGAAATCGACTATTTTGACGTCTTTTATAGGCATGGTATAGTTGGATTTATAATTTTCTTTACTCCGTTAATATACGTACTTAAAAACGTTATAAAAAAGATGAAAAAAATTAATTTTGTAAAATTAAACTTGTTGCTTTCTATAATACTTATATTATTGTTAGCCTTATTTCAAGGACATATATTAGTAACCCCAGCGAATAGTATATACGTAGCTTTAATACTAGCCTTAATTTATAATGATTCATTTGAATTTAAAAACGAGCCAAAATAGCTCGTTTTTTTAATCCATTTCAACTATATACAATTTATTATCTTCTCTTACTATTATCATGTTAGCTTCGGTTTCATAACCAAAATCTTCAACGTAATCCCATGAAATACTAACTCGGTAAGCATCCACTTCTGTTTCATCAGAGTAGGTAAATGTTGTATCTTCTATTTGAGTACTTAATATCTCACTTACCTCAGGTAAATCTTGATCTCTACTACTTGATTTTACTTCTACATATTTATAAAAAGTACTTCTTGCTTCCTCAATGAAATTATCTCTCATGCTTTCTTTTATAAAGTCAGTACCCCCGATATCATTTTTAGATTGCTTATTAGACAAAGTATAAAAGTCTATTATGAATAACTTTGCTATTTGCATTGCATATTGTTCATAATCTATTTCATCTTCTGATAAGATTTCTTCTAGTTTTTCAAATTCATCAACGTAAAGTTGGGTTGCGTTCTTTTTTAAACTATAATCATAATCGTTAATTGTTTTTACAACCTCTACTTCATCTTGGTCTGATTTAAAATAGAAATTATAAACCAAAATACCTATAATTGCAACAACAACTAATATAATTAAAATTATTAGTATTTTTTTAATCTTGCTCTTCTTCATCTTCTTCACCAGCCTCTAAATCATAAATAACAATCGCATCTGATACTTCTAGTATCTTGTTTGCATATTCTTTGTTTGCCTCAATTTCCTCATCAGTTACAACGCTATCTTTAAGAAGTAAATACTCATCTTTTTGAGCATTATAATACATTTTATCAGTTAACCAGTTTCCATTTGGAAAAATGACAATGTTTTCATCAATACTAAATATGTCGTGTCCTAAAGCATACGTATAATCAAAATTAAACATGTTAGCTAGCGTTGGCATAACATCATACATTCCCATTACCTTGGTTATTTCTTGATTTAATAATTCATTATCAGAGCTATCTTTAGTCCAAATAATTAATGGCACCTTGCGATTTAATTCATAATTATAATAATCTACGTCAACGTACCTTGGATCATCACTGTCATACTCCTCACCAGTTTCAAAATCATAGTTATAAAAATACTTATATTCACTCTTTGAAATTTTAGCATCATGATCCCCATAGATAATTAAAACCGTGTTTTCTAAAAGACCAGCCTCATCAAGTTCATTAACAAATTCCCCAATTGCTTCATCAGCGTAATGAACTGATTTATAATATCTTCCTAAGTCCGTTCCTTCCAAATAAGAAAGTGATTCTTCAACTTCTTCTCCTTCCTCATTAGTAGTTGTATACTTATAATCCACCGAATAATCTCCATATTTATCCTCATCATCCCATGGTGTATGGTTTGATAAAGTAATAAGCGTAACATAAAAATTAGTGTTTTCTTCACTTATTTTCTTTATTTTTTCAACTGACTGTTTAAAAAATTCTTTATCTGATAATCCCATTCCGATTATCTCATCTTCATTAGAATAATCATACGTATTTTTAGCATAAAACGTATCATAACCCAAAGTCTGATGCATTACGTTTCTATTCCAAAAAGACCCGTTATTAGCGTGCATACTAGCCGTATAATAACCTTTTTGTTTTAATATGTTAGGAATAGCCTCATACGTTCTATCCCAATAATTTACGAATACCGTACCAGTTGATGCAGGCATTAAAGAGGTGTTAAAAGTAAACTCAGAATCAGATGAAGTTCCAACACTTGTTTGTGAATAAAAGTTAGAAAAGAAAAGTCCTTCACTAGCAAGTTTATTCAAATTAGGAGTTAACTCTTCCCCATTAAACGACAATGACATGTTTTGAGTCATCATACTTTCAGCATGAATAACAATTATGTTTTTACCCTCAAAAATATTCGTGTATTCATTGGTTGTATCAGTATCTTCCGTGCTACTTTTTTCTTCATAAAACTCCCTTACCGTTTTAGCAGCACTATCATATCCAAACATACTAGTAAACTTAGATTCAGTGCTTTTAATTGCATCATTTAACTGATATACATAAATTCCAAATCTTTGAACTAAATATTCTCTGTTCCATTGTTTTTTTAACCTTGAATAATCTGATGACTCCATCATCAAAATGGTTAAAAATACCGCTATAAAACCTAAAATAATGGTATTTAAAAAACGTTTTTTACCCCTTTCTATTTTTTCAACCTTATCATAATAATTTTTCTTTTTTAAAATCATGTGTACGATAAATAAAACAAATGGTGGAAAAATCAAAAACACATCTTTTAACTTTATCAATGACGTTACAACAGCTCCATTCATCTCTCCTAAAAACGATGCGGTGGATAAAAGTGAAAACGATGCAAATGATACATAATTTTCATAATATACAGCATTTATTATGCAAGTTAACATCATTAATATGGTAAGTGGCATTAATATTCGATACTGCTTTCTTGGCTTTAAAAGATATGCAAAGGATCCCACAATCAAAATAAAGGCAAGATCTGATATGATAGCTTTAAAACTAAATAAATCACCCATGGTAACTATTCTTAATAACCATGAGTTAATTAAGTTTATCAAAACAAACGTTATGAAAAGGACGTTAGTTTTTATATATAAAATTATACTTATTTGTTTAATTCTATTCATTATTTTTGAGAATAATTTTTTAAAGAAAGTTTTAATCTTAACCATTTTTACCTCCCCTAACACTTCTTAGGATAATACCATTATATCACAAAAAAAAGTCTTTTACTCAAGACTTTTAATTTTTCTTGTTTTTTCCATTAATTTATACTCATTAAACGTCATTCCAAAAACAAAGACATAACACATCCAATATATCCAAAACATAAGAATTATTAAATTAGATAAGTTACCATAAAACCTAGTGTAATTAGCTAAATTCGTTACGTAAAACGAAAATGCTAACGTAGTTATTACCCAAACAACCGCGGTTAAAAAAGCTCCTTTATTAACACTTTTACTTGGAATTACTACGTTTGGTGCAATGGTGTAAATTATTTTTATGGTTACGAATATCATA
Source organism: uncultured Muribaculaceae bacterium (assembly GCA_964431705.1). GTDB lineage: Bacteria > Bacillota_I > Bacilli_A > RF39 > UBA660 > Aphodocola. Next base: position 18,333 of record CAYSJY010000010.1, read on the forward strand.
AAGAATACAAAAGGCCACTTAATTATATCATAGGCAAGAGAAACAAAAGGAGATATACTATCATTTGTTTGTGATACATAATCAACCAGTTTACTTCCGATCGTTAAAGTTCCAAGGACCATAATTACTAAAATAACTAATATTATAAGCATTAAAATTGCTTTTATTCTTGTCCTTACAAAGTTTCTTTGCTTACCGTTATATATTTGAGTTGAAGCAACAATAATAGAATGGGTAGCCTTAGAAGCTAGATAAAAAGCCGTTATGATAAATACAATATCTAAGGTGCCTACTGTCTGTTCGTTAAACAATTGAATGATAATATCACTTACACTACCGGGTAAATAGTATGTCAAAAAGTTCGTTACCAAATCAAAACTAAGTGACAGTTTAGAGACAATTATAATTAATACACTTATAAGTGGGATTATAGATAATACCACGAAGAAAGAAATCTGACCAGGTAATATCGACATCAAAGGAGTACTCATAAGCGTTATATTCTCATTTATCTTACTTTTTATTTTTTCCTTAGACTTTTTCATTTTATCACACCCTACTTACGCTTTTCATTCATCTCTTTACTAGCTCTAATTTCAAGTACCGCCTCATTAATAGCATCATCAATCGTCTTAATGTCATCTTCAATCATGCTATATCCTAAAGTAGCACCATAGCCATATGGTAATTCTTTTAACTCCTTATACAATTTTCTCATGTATGCCACAACTTTATTTTTTTCATAACCAACCATGTAAATCAAATATTCATTACCATCAGTTCGAATAATGTCACTTTGTTCTAGTTGGTTTCTAATTAAAATATTAGCAGCTAATTTAATTAGTTTATCTCCTTCTTCATGTCCATAAACATCATTTACATGACGAAGATTATTAAGATTAATAATGATTATCGATTGTGGATAAATAGCATTATTATTCCAACGTTTAAAGTTTTTATTTAAATAATTACGGTTTTTCAAAGATGTTAAAGGATCAACATACCTTATTGTTTCTTCCCTTTTTAATTTTTTCTTTAATTTTATTTTCTTTCTTAATAATAACCATAAAACAAACACTACTACGAAAATGGCTATTACGTATAAGAAACCATAACTTATTTCTTTAGAATCAGTCAAGTAATTTTTCCATGCCAAATTATACATTTGTTTATAATTAATTATTTCCATATAAGTCGTAAATAACGTACTAAACGCCTGATTTTCTTCAGTTTCTTTTATTATATAACCATATTCTAAATTTTCGTTATCAGTATATATTATTCTATAATCAGATAACGCATTATCCTTATAAACATCATACATGTTTGTATCTAATACAATTATGCTATCTTCATCAATGTTATTAAGTAATGAAGATATTTTATCATACGTCTTTACCGATGCAGAAGCTTCATCTTCTAGATACTGAGCAAGAGTTGTGTTAGTCGTAACAACATCTTTATCCTTTAATGATTTAATCGTATTAATAACAACGTCAGTTCTATTTTCATCAACCAAAACAACAAACTGTTCATCATAAGGAGAAATCGTTGTTGTATAATCCCCACTTAATCCTGAATAATTGTAATAACCAGGAGCTATATCAACCTCTCCATTATTTAAAGCTTCTTTTAAATCTTTAACAGAACGATATTTTTCTATCGTAATAGATGCCCCAGATAACTCACTAAAAGCATCGATATACATACTATCAAGACCTATTAAACGATTATTTATAACCGTTGTGTATGGCTCATTATCAACGTATCCAAACACGTAGTCCTTACTTAAGAAATCAGCTTGGGTTCTTTCAGATATATCATTTTCCTTCATTAATAAAGAAATTAAATAATCGTTATATTCATCTTCTAAATAATTGGCTTCATAATCCAAATAATTTTTATTTACGATGCTAATTAAATGACTGTTTAAATCATCTGAGGTCCTTAAAACATATGCTTCTTTCATTTCCGTTATGTTATAAATGATATGATAATCATTTCCTAAAATGAAAGATAAAAACCTCATTCTAGGTATTGCAACATAATCAACTTCATCATTCCCTAAAGCACTTTCTAAGTCGTCTTCGGTTTCATACGATGTGTAAGTTACCGTATTACTAGATGAAATATAATAACTAACATCTGATAAATCGTCTGATAAAACACCTATATTTTTACCACTTATCTCTTGTAAATCAGTTATTTTATCTGCATCTTTTGCAACTAAAACATAATAATCAGTAAAGAAAATCATCTCATCTTCTTCTAAATCAGAAATATCACTGTTTTTTACAACTTCAAAATATAAATCATTTTCTTCAGTACTTTCTGATGCATCATATGAAATCAAATTAAGTGACAAACCAGTTTGATCTTCAAATCTAGTAATAAAATCAAAGAATACACCCTCTCCATTACTACTAAAAACCGGTATGTTATTTGCAACCGATATATTTATTACGTCGTTTTTGTTATTTTCAATCCATCTTTTTTCACTATAACTAAGACTTGTATTTACACCATTAGAGCCACTAAAACTTATTAGAGCTATTAAAATTATTATTAAAACTAATATAAAACATACAACTAACCATCTTTTATTTTTCTTTTTTCTCATTATTTACCACCTCTATAAAACATCAAATGATATAGAATCACTATTTTTATGTTTATATCCTATTACCGGATATTTTTCTTCTCCATCTTGCTGTTGAATCGCATAAAACGTAACATCATAATATGATTTTACATCATCACTTATGAAACCAAGCATTTGATTAAACATAGATTCAATATCATCAGTAGATACTCCCTCATCAAAAGTCACAAAAAACTTAATTAATCTTCCTTTTACCTTAATTTCCGCATCAGATACACCAGATAACTCTTTCGTACTAGCTAAAACTTCACTTTCCTCATCACTAGTAAACTCATAGTCCTCTATATCCCTTAACCTTACTCCATAAACCGCCTTTTCTGAAGTTGAGTAAAATAAAGACTTACATAAAACAAGTAATATTATTAAAACTATAATTATTATTAACCCAATCGTAACTTGTTTTTTATGTGCCTTAATAAATTTTTTTATTTTTGGTAGCATCACATCGCCTCCTATTACTAAAATATTATACTATAAATTATGTTTAATTTCTACTTTAATTAAAAAATAAGATGCAAAAATATGCATCTTATCTTCTAATTTTTATTTTTAGTTATTATAAAACCTATCAATCCAACTATTATAACGATCATTCCAATTATTAGAATTCCACCGTTACTTTCTTTTCCAGTAGCAGCTTCTTTTGCTATTGATACCGTGTATAAAAAGTCATATGCCTTTAATGAAATTTTATCAATAAAACTCATTGTGTTATTAACTTCAGACATTACTTATTCACCTTCTTACTTAACGGTCCGTTAATCTGCGATCTACTAGTGGTAAAATATATTAAGTATGTTATAAAAGTCTGCATTGAAGTAGACAATAAAAGCTCAGGATTATACGATTGAATAATGGAAATTAATCCTCCTAGAGAAATAAATACAAACAATGGTGCATATTTTACCGCTATGTTTTTTTTGAAATTCTTAAACATTATAAATAAGCACACAAAACTACAACCAAACGTATAATTATAAACAAAATTAACCGCAGGCCCAGAACTATACATTATTACCCCATCATTGACGTTATAATATAACGGAACACAAAGATCATAAATTACGGCAGCTAGGAAAATAATACCCAACACCAAAATATATTTTTTTATTTTTTTGCTATCAATTCCAGAAATAATAAATATGTAAACTACGAATAAACTCATCCATAATAGATAATACACTAGCATAACTCTTAAGACTATATCATTTAAAAGTTCATAAGATTCATAATTGCTACTTAAAAATAATCCTGCTACTTCTAACAATAAGCCAAATAAATTCGTTATTATTAGAATTTTTAAAATGTTATTTTCACGATCTTTTTTATTCTTTCTTGAGAAAATTATTACTATAAGTAACGTACAGTATAACAAACTACACACCGAAAAAAATATTGTTGGATTCATACTACTACCTCCGAGTAAATTATATCATACATCACAAAGAATAATATGATTAACTTAACACCTTTACAGAATATTTTACTTTTTTTACGTTAGAATCAGTGTATTTTTTATTAACAAAGTCAATGTTATACCTAATACTATTTCCTAAAAGCATCTCATTTTCCATTATGTCTTCTATATAATTAATAATATCATCTTTTTCCATCTGTTTTTCAGTATTTAATTCCGGATTATATTCAATGTATAAATCATAATCATAATTAGCATCTTTAATTGGTATTATTTTAGTATATAAAACTCCTGGAATCGTAGATGCTATATCTTCGATACGTAAAGCAACTGTGTTTGTTTTATTATTTTTAGTTAATGGAATGTCTTGCCTTACTTTATATGATACTGGTCTGTGAAATTCCTCTATTTTATCATTTACTAGCTCTATTATTTCAGATAACGTTTGACTAACATTATCATAATTTTTTAACGTTATATGAGCACTAGGAACTTGTCTTTCTTTTTTATCATACATAGCAACAACACTACATTTTAAAACGTTTGGATGAGACTGTATTACCATCTCAACTTCAACAGGTGAAAATTTAAAACCACTTCTTGCTATTACGTTCTTCATACGCCCATTATAATGAACAAAACCTTCAGGATCCATCATTCCTAAATCTTTTAGGTGAGCATAAACTTTGCCATCTTTATGTTTTTTAAATATCTCTTTTGTTTCTTCTTCATCACCAAAGTATCCCATTGTTACGGTTGGACCAGAAATTGCGATTTCGCCTATTTCTCCAGCAGGTAATTCCTCTTCTGTGTCTAGTTTAAAAATTTTAACTTCAGTTTCTCCTATCGGCTTACCTAAAGAACCTTTTTTCTTTGCATGGTTAAAGTTAGATACAGCACAAGCCGTAACTTCTGTAGCCCCATAACCATCAATTACGGTTAATGGTGAATTATGTTGCGCAAGAAAACTATTAATTCTATCTTCAACGCTTGAGAACCCATCTCCACCACATCCAGCAAGTTTAAGATAACTCATATCCTCATTATCAAAATTTTTACTCTTTGTTAAAGCATCCCAATGTGCTGGCGTAACAGTTGTATAATTAGCCTTATATTTTTTCATTAAACCAGGAAATGCTTTTGGATTCATCTCTGGTATCATAATAATTTCTAATCCATGACAAAGTGCGATATGAGTCGTTACCTTACCATACTCAACGAATACTGGTAATACTTGTAAGTAAGAGTCTCCCGCAACAAATTCTTGTTTTGAAATATAATAGTTTTTAACTATTGAATTAATGTTATTATTTGATTCCATAACCATTTTTGGAGTGCTTGATGTTCCACTTGTGTTAACCAAACTACAAATTGCGTTTTCATCATATGGCACTTCTTTAGCTAACCCTTTATTTTTAGAACCAATTTTCATTAATTCTTTCCAATTTATAGCGTTAACATCATCAGCAACCGTTTTCTTTTGTTTTTTCTTTCCTTTTTGAGCAATTAATTTAAATATTTCTGGAAAAGGCTCTAAAACAGAAGTCGAAATTAAATTCTTTACTTTTGTTTCTTTTATTCCTTCTAATACGTTATTTTCTATCTCAGGTTGGTCTAGATAGAATAAGTATTCTGATCCAGTTTGATTAAGGAAGTATCTTATTGATTCAATCGTTGCATTAGGATAAATATAATGTGGAACAGCACCAATTTTATTTAGTGCATAATCCATGTATATTGTCTCTGGTGTGTTTGATGAACATATCGTTACTATATCACCTTTTTTTATCCCCATAGCTGCTAATGCATCAGCGGTTTTATCTATTTTTTCTATTAATTCTTTTCTAGAGATTTTAACGTCCTTATACTCCCTATTTAAATCAACAGAATCTTCTGGCGTAGGGCCTTTTTCAATTGGTATGGCATAAGTTATAGCAGTTTTGTCTAAAAACTTATCCTTATTACTCATAAAATAATTGTACTTTGTTCTTGTTGTATTTAGTATGTCTTCTTTTCTCATATTCTCCCCCAATACTTTTTTTTTACAATTTAATTTTAACATTTTAATGCAAAATATGCAAATAATGTAAACAAAAAGCCAGTACGTACAAGTACCGGCCATTTAATACTTGCACAAATCATGTTCCTGTACAAGCAAACATAATAATTTACATCAATTATATTACTCGTAAATCTTAATTTGTCAAGTATAATTATTTAACTAATTCATCTATATCTTCTTCTTTATATATTCTAATACCTAATTTTACAGCTTTATCATATTTACTACCTGGTTTATCACCTACTATAACACCAGTTGTTTTCTTAGTTACGCTTGATGTTACTTTAGCTCCTTTATCTTCTAATATTTTAGTTAATTCTTCCCTTTTATAATTTTCTAAAGTACCAGTTAAAACAAAAGTCATTCCCTCTAATTCATCACTAAAAGACATAGATTGATAATTGAAGTTTAAACCTAATTCCTTTAATTCATCAATTAGTTTTATATTTTCTTCTTTAGAGAAATACGCTTTTACGCTTTTTGCAATAACTTCACCAATATCATTAATGTTAGTTAATTCTTCTTCACTTGCGTTAATTAGGTTGTCGATTGTCTTGTATCTTTTAGACAGTATTTTAGCTGTTTTTTTACCAACGTGTCTTATTCCAAGTGCAAAAAGTACTTTTTCAAGTGAATTTGATTTAGAATGATTAATGCTTAAAAGGAGGTTATTAATACTTCTTTCTCCAAAACCTTCAAGCTTCATTAATTCTTCTTTATGTTTATCCAAACGGTATACATCAGATACATCTTTAATAAATCCTAAATTATAGAAATCTTCTATTATTCTTTCTCCTAGACCATCTATATTCATCGTATCACGAGATGCAAAGTGAATTAAACCTTCTATTTTTCTTGCGGGACAACTTGGGTTCTTACAAAAATAATTTGCATCTTCTTTTACAAGGATGGATTCACACATAGGACATTTATCAATCATTTTAAAAGGTTCTTCATTCCCTGTTCTTCTTTCTTTTTTAACCTCTACTACCTCTGGGATTACATCTCCTGCTTTTCTAATTGAGATGACATCGCCTACTCTTACATCTTTATCTAAACAGTAATCTTCATTATGAAGCGTTGCTTTAGATACAATTGATCCTGCAACATGAACTGGATCGAAGATTGCGTTGGGAGTAATTTTTCCAGTTCTTCCAACGGTAAATTTAATTTCTTTTAACTTGGTTAGTACCTCTTCTGCTGGAAATTTATACGCAATTCCCCATCTTGGAACCCTTTGAGTAAAACCTAGTTTTGCTTCATCATTTAAATTGTTAACTTTTAATACAACACCATCTATCTCAAATGGCAAATCATCTCTTTTTTCTTTTAAAGATTCAATATAGCTTATCATTTCATCCGCGGTTTTAGCTATTGCATTTAGTTCATAATTAGTTGAAAAACCTAATTCTTTTAAAAACTTAACTGAATCAGATTGATTTTTTATTCCATATTCCTCTGGGTTAGGAATAAAATACGCCATGTAATCAAGTCCTCTTTTAGCAGCTACCCTACTATCTAACTGTCTAACGCTACCAGCAGCGGCATTTCTAGGATTTGCAAATAAAGGTTCATTATTTTGTGCGCGGTTTTTATTACATCTTTGAAATGATTTTTTACTCATGTATATTTCACCACGAACCTCAATATCTATATCTTTATTAAGTTTTAAAGGAACGGACTTGATGGTTTTAACGTTATGAGTAATATCTTCCCCAACTAAACCATCGCCTCTTGTTGCACCTCTTACCAAAATTCCTTTTTCGTAAATTAATGAACCTGATAGTCCGTCCATCTTCGGCTCTAAGGTGTAAATCACATTAGGAATAGTTTTCCTTATTCTCTCATCGAAAGCTCTTACCTCATCTTCATTAAAAATGTCATCGAACGAAAGCATTGGAGTTTTATGAGTTACTTTTTCAAATTTATCAACCACTTGCCCACCAACTTTATTAGTAGGAGAATTTTTTAACTTATACTTGGGATACTTTGCTTCTAAATCTAAAAGTTCTCTATAATAATCATCATATTCTTGATCAGTAATAGAAGGATTATCATTTACGTAATACTCAATACTTGCTTTATTTATTATATCTACTAATTCTTTTATTCTGTTTTGAATATTCATATAGTCACGCATAATCAATCAATAAGAAATATTAATTAATTTCTTATTGATTGATCCCTTTCTATTTATATTTTTTTATTATACATCACCTATTTAATTATACCATAATTTATTTTTTAAAGTTACATATTAAAAATATTTAACACTTTATTAAAGTAAAATGATATAATTGTAATAATGGAGGATGTTATGAAAAAAATATTAGTTATCGGAAGTCTAAACATAGATTTTTCTTGTAGTGTAAAAAAAATACCAACGCCTGGAGAAACAATTAACGCAAATAACTTAAAAATTAGCAACGGTGGAAAAGGAGCGAATCAAGCTTATACCATAGGAAAACTAGGTGGAAACGTATCAATGCTTGGAATGGTAGGTAATGATTCTTATGGTAAAAACATTAAAAAAAGTTTAAAAAGTGTAGGAGTTGATGTTAAAAAAGTTATTATAAGCAAAGATAATGAAACTGGTAAAGCATTTATTAATGTCTCTATCGATGGTGAAAACGCGATAACAATCATTCATGGAGCTAACTATGCCATAGATAAAAACGTTATTTTAAAAAATCAAAAAATAATAAAGGAGGCTGATATAATACTAATTCAATTAGAAATTCCAATCGAATCAGTTAAAGAGGTTTTAAAAATTGCAAAAGATAAAATAATAATTATTGATCCAGCACCCGCTGATAAAAACTTGATGAAAATGGATTTAAGTAACGTATTTTTAATGAAACCAAATGAAACAGAACTATCAATTTTAACAGGAAAAACGATTAAAGATGAAAATTCAATTATTAACGCTGCTAAAGAATTAATTAAAAAAAATGTTAAGAACGTAATTGTAAGTCTAGGAGATAAAGGATGTTATCTCATAGATGAAAATAATTATAAATTTTATCCAAGCATTAAAACAAAAGCAGTTGATACAACGGCTGCTGGGGATAGTTTTATAGCAAGTATAGCACTTTCCTTATCAAATGGTAAAACACTTGATGAAAGTATTAAATTTGCAAGTAAAGTAGCATCTTTAGTAGTCACCAAAAAAGGTGCTCAAGATTCCATACCAAGTTTAAAGGAGGTTTTATAATGAAAAAAAGAATAATAATTGATACTGATATGGGAGCAGATGATTATATTGCAACGCAATTAGCAATTTTATCAAACAAGTTTGAAATAGAAGGTATAAGTTTGGTTAATGGTAATACTTCTATGGAGAATGTTAAAAAAAATATATTTAAAACACTAGAAATGATTGATAAACTAAAAGACATAAAAGTATATGAGGGTGAAGAATATCCAATAAAAGATTTTAAGGTTAATACAAAAGATAATGCACATGGGAATAATGGATTTAGTGATGTGCAATATATAGAAGTAAAAGGACAAATTGAAGAAGTTAACGCAGTAGATTGGATGATAAAAACAATAAATGAAAATCCCAACAAAATTACTATCGTTGCAATAGGTCCACTAACAAACATTGCAAAAGCAATCATAAAAAATAAAGATTTTGAAAAAAATATCAAAGAAATTATCATCATGGGTGGAGCAGAAAATTTCGGAAACATAACACCATACGCAGAATTTAATTTTTATAATGATCCAGAAGCCGCAAAAATAGTTTTTGAATCTAAAATTAAAAGTAAGGTTATGATTGGGTTTAACATAACAAAAAAAGTTGTGTTCTCTAGTAAACTGGAAACCTTATTTAAAAATTCAAATATTAAAAATGCTAAATTTATATATGATATAACAAGAGATTCAGCGAAATTAGATCGAAAAAGTCTCAAAACAGATGGCGCTGTAATGAGTGATGCAATAAACATATGTTACCTTATGAACAAAAAAGTATTAAAACTTAAAAAATGTAACGTAAAAATAGAAACGAATGACATAGAACATCTAGCAGAATCTATTGTTTCTTACAACGAAAAGACAAATTGTAAGATAGCGGTTGATGTAAATAGTGAAAAATGTACTGATATTATATTTAGTACAATTATTCCAGAACTAAAAATTAAGATAAAAGAAATTTTGAAAAACGAATAGAACTTATATAAAAAACTGAGAGTGTAAAAAACTTTGTGTAAAGTTACCAACCTATGGTATATAGATGATTG
>CAYSJY010000011.1:0-24827 GCA_964431705.1 uncultured Muribaculaceae bacterium
CCTCGTCGCCAAGTGGTAAGGCATCAGACTTTGACTCTGACATGCGCAAGTTCGAATCTTGCCGAGGCAACCACTTTTGTTTAGTATTCGTCCTGTTAGCTCAGTCGGTAGAGCATCTGACTTTTAATCAGAGGGTCATGCGTTCAAGTCGCATACAGGACACCATTGCCCGAGTGGCGGAATTGGTAGACGCACAGGACTTAAAATCCTGCGAGATTTAAACCTCGTACCGGTTCAAGTCCGGTCTCGGGCACCACTTTTTATGGGGAGGTAGCGAAGTGGTTAAACGCGGCAGACTGTAAATCTGTTCCTTCGGGTTCCATGGTTCGAATCCATTTCTCCCCACCATTTTTTTGATAAATTACTAACTTCTTATGAGGTTAGTTTTTTTGTTACATAAAAGACAAATATTTTAATAAAACTTAATTAAAATTACACAGTAATTTTATATTTTGAATTTATACTTAAAGTAGAAAGTGAGGTGAAGCATTAACATATTTACTTTAAACTACTTGTAATACTGCATTCATAATATACTTTTTATTAATTATCTATCCTTTTAATAAACCTTAATAAAAATTATACTATTATTTAATAAATAAATTTTATACTTATTATAGAAAGAAGGTGATTAGTATACAGCATACAAAAATAAAAATAATAGGTTCAAATTGTAGTAACGGAATAAAATTAAAAAAAATGGTAGAAAGAGCTACAGAAGAAGTTGATGTTCCGGTAGATATTGAACTAGAAGAGAAAAACAAAAGCGTAAAAAACATACCAGCACTTGTTATAAACGGTAATTTAATAAGTGAAGGTAAAGTCTTAACAGTAAGAGAAATTACAAAGCTTATTAAAAGTGAAGCAAGCTGTTAATTATAGATAAAATATATGAAAGGGTGATTTATATGACGGCTGATTTAAAGGAATATTAAACGAAATTAATATTCTAAGTGGTCAGCGATAAACATATTTCACTAACAGGTACGATAGGGTGCCTGTTTTTGTTGTGTAAAATATGTTGACAAACAAAAAAAAGTTGTGCTATAATTTTAGTGCTATTTGATTGTTATATCTTTTTTTAAAATGCGTATAATAATTATGTATTATCAAACGGAGGAATACCCAAGTCTGGTTGAAGGGACCGGTCTTGAAAACCGGGAGGTCGGGTAACCGGCGCGGGGGTTCGAATCCCTCTTCCTCCGCCATTAATAAATTTATTTGACAATTACAAAGACTACATCGCGGGATGGAGCAGTTCGGTAGCTCGTCGGGCTCATAACCCGAAGGTCGTAGGTTCAAATCCTACTCCCGCAACCATTGATTATTACACTTAGATTTCTAAGTGTTTTTTTTGTTTTCATTTCCCGCGCCTTACCCGAATATAATAAATTAAGAGGTGATTTTATTGATAAAAAGACACATTTATGCAAAAGATAATTTCAGTATAGTAAAAGTTAAAGTAGAAATAAATGAAAAAATTTTGTACAAACTGCTAAAAGAAATTAATGAATTTTATAAAATCCGTGAAAAAACATACAAAGATGAAAATAAAAAGACGCTATCCGATATCCTAACCGATATTATAAATTGCAAAAACAATTTAAAATTAAGTTATTTAATAGGTAATTTATTAAATTATGAATATAAATCGAAAGAAGAATATGAATTTTTAAACCAAAGTTTACTTTGTTTTCACTTTTTTGAAACAAAAAACATACCAAATTTTAGGCAAGCGATTTTAAATTGGCAGTATAAAATAGATTTAAACGCCATTGACCCATATTACGTTGATGAAAACTCAATTTCAAAAAACATAGATGATCTTCCATTTTTAAAAACAAAATAAAACTAATTCATTGAATATAAAATTTATTTATTACCATAATAAAACTGGTGATAAACATGAAAAAAAGTTTATGGCAAAAATATCATAAAAAAAGAATATTTCATCCAGTGAATAAAAGTGAAACCACAGATATTTTAATCATAGGAGCAGGAATAACGGGAGTAAGCGTAGCATATAACCTTTTAAACACGAAGCATAATGTTATTTTAATTGATAAAGATATATGCTTTAATGATACTACTGCTAAAACAACGGGTAAAATAACTTATTTACAAGATCTCAAATATCAAGACATATACAAAGTTTACGGTTACGAAAAAGCAAAATTGTATTATGAATCTCAAAAAGATGCTATTAAATTAATTAAGAAAAACGTAAAAGATAATAAAATAGATTGTGATTTTAAAAAAACAGAAATGGTTACTTTTACAAAAGATAAAAATAAAATAGAATGTTTTGAATTAGAAAAGAAACTTCTTTCCTCTTTTGGTGTTAAGTATAATGCGACCTCTGTGTTAAAAGATGATGATATAGTAAGCTTAATATCAGTTAAAAACACATACACATTTAACCCGATTAAATATTTAAATGCACTTATAGATAAAATAAGAAAATCACAAAACATTAAAGTATATGAAAATAGTATTGCAACAAAAATAAAAAAAGAAAAATCAAAGTACGTAACGATTGTAAATGGTTATGAGATTTATTCGAACAAAATAATTTTAGCATGTAGTTATCCCTTTTTCACTTTGCCAGGACTAATACCATTTAAAACATATTTAGAAAAATCATACGTTAGTTATGCACAAATAAAAGATGTAAAGAACCTAGCAGGAATAACAATTGGAAAACCTTTTTATTCATTTAGGTATTATGAAGATAAAAAAGATAAATACATTATTTACGTAAATAACTCTTGTAAAATAAGTGATAAATTAAACTATAAAAAAAATTATAATATTTGTAAAGACGAAATAAAAAAAATAGATAATAATTTAAAGGTTCATTTATGGACATACATGGATGTGATGACGAATGATTACCTGCCAATCGCTGGAAAAATATCAGATGAAGATAAAGAGGTTTTAATTGCAACTGGATATAATACTTGGGGAATGACTAACGCTGTTATTTGTGCTAAATTACTAACAGATATAATAATGCGTAAAAAAAATAAATATAAAGAACTATTTAATCCAAAGCGTTCAATCACTTTTAAAAGGGCTTTAAATTTTGTTAACAATACTTTTTTTGGAACACTAAAAGCATACACATTAAACTTGATTAAAAAAAATCCATCTTGGTATAAAAACAAAACATTAATAACAAAAAAAGATGGAAAAAGATTAGGTATATATACTGATGCAAACGGAAAAAAACACGTCGTTTCAAACGTTTGTCCACATTTAAAATGCTTTCTTACTTTTAATGAAGTTGATAAAACTTGGGATTGCCCATGTCATGGTTCTAGGTTTGATGCAGATGGAAACATTATAAAAGGACCATCTTGCCATAACATAAAAATAAATGGGGACAATCATTAGTTTTTGGGTCTTACTTTTTTAGATTAACCATTCATTTCAATATAAAGCACACTTAAATGAATTAAAAATTACTAAAAAAATTATTGACAAAGATATTTAATTAATATATAATTTGTTTGTACCTCAAAAAAGAGTTGTGCTTCAATAGCTCAGTTGGTAGAGCATCCGGCTGTTAACCGGCAGGTCGTAGGTTCGAGTCCTACTTGAAGCGCCATTTTAAAGATTAAGTAGCGAAAGCTACTTTTTTTGTTGTAATGCAAAGATCAACTTGTTGTATGTTGATTTTTAATAAAATATGTGATATAACAAACAGCCAGAAAAGGGGAAATTATCATGATAAGGGTTAGTTGTGGATCAGATATAATGAAACTTTTTGTAAAAACACTAGGTTCAGGAGAAGAATCTACCGTTGGGCTTTTAAGTGATGGAAAGCACGTTGCAAAATGTTTTCATCAACCTCGTGATCTTAATGAGGCAAATAATCTTTTAATGGGTAAAGACTTAAATCAGACATCTTTTTGTTTTTTAAAAGATTTATATACCAATGGTAATTTTATTTGGGGTGCTTTAGCAGATTATGCTCCTGGGGATAAATTATCAAGTGAAATAAAAAAAGTTTCTTTCATAAACCTTTTATACTCTACATTATTGCTAAAAAAAGACATAAAAACAATTAGCGATGCGGGTATTAAAGTTGGGGATTGGAAAAATTTTAACATGAATTTTACTGATAACGAAATAACAATTACCGACGTTGGAAGATACACTTATTCATCTGAAACTAAAAAAGAAATTTATAGATATAATTTGGAAATGCTTTTTGACGTGATTAAAAGAGAGTATTGTAATACCAATTTATTAAAAAAAATAATTGAAGAAGACAAATTATTAAATAGGGCATTTAAAAACAATGAATCTTTTCCTGAATTTTTTATAGAATTACAAAGATATTTTAAAAAGGTATTAGGTGAAGAGATAGATAATTTAGTAGAATGTGAAAATAAAATAAAAAAATTACAATAAAAAACATAAAAATTACTATTTTTATTGTAAAATATAAAAAATGTGATATAATTTAAATACAATTTGTTTTATGCGGTGATAAGGAAAAGTAATTAAATGATTCTTAAAAGAGAGCTAGTGCCGGTGGAATACTAGTAAGATAGTTTAATGAAAGAACACCTTGGAGCATCTTACCGAAAGAAATTCAAGTAGGCTAAGACGGAAGATAACCCGTTAAAATATTATAAAGTGACTATTATAAATAATAGTAAACTGGGTGGTACCACGGATATAAGCAGTTATTCGTCCCTATGGGATGGATAGCTGTTTTTAAGTTTAAGGAGGTTTTAAAAGTGAGGAAAAAAAAGACGTTATACTAACTTCCTAATAACAAGATTTAAGTATAATAAGAACGGCTGTATATGGTAATAATGTACCAATATTTGTAGATGGTAACTTTGCTGAGAAAAAGTTATAGAATTTATAAAAAATAGAAAGGAATGATAAATAATGAGTATGTATAGAACAAATACATGTGGAGAGTTAACACTAAAAGATTTAGATAAGAAAGTAACACTTGCAGGTTTCGTATCAACTATAAGAGACCATGGGGGAGTTATGTTTGTTGATTTAAGAGATCACTACGGAACAACACAAATTGTTGTTCATGATGATGCAATGCTAAAGAAAGTTTCAAAAGAAACCGTTATTAAAGTTACTGGTGTGGTTGTTAAAAGGGATGAGGAAACGATAAATAAAAAAATTGCAACTGGTGAGGTGGAAGTAGTAGTAGATTCACTTGAACTACTTTCTGATACCGCAAAAGTATTACCTTTTGAAATAGATGAATCTAAAAA
Source organism: uncultured Muribaculaceae bacterium (assembly GCA_964431705.1). Classification (GTDB taxonomy): domain Bacteria; phylum Bacillota_I; class Bacilli_A; order RF39; family UBA660; genus Aphodocola. Next base: position 5,256 of record CAYSJY010000011.1, read on the forward strand.
AGTATCGGAAGACGTTAGGTTGAAATATCGTTTCTTAGACTTAAGAAATCCAAAGGTTCATGAAAATATAATATTAAGATCAAAAGCGTTTAACTTTTTAAGAAATAAAATGCAAGAATTAGGTTTTCTAGAAATTCAAACACCAATTCTTACCTCATCTTCACCAGAAGGTGCTAGAGACTTTATAATTCCATCAAGAAAACATAAAGGAAAGTTCTACGCTCTTCCTCAAGCACCACAACAATTTAAACAACTATTAATGGCATCAGGCTTTGATAAGTACTTCCAACTTGCACCATGCTTTAGAGACGAAGACGGTCGTGCTGACAGACTAGTTGGAGAATTTTACCAACTGGACATGGAAATGGCCTTTGCGGATCAAGAAGATATTATGAAAGTTGCCGAAGATGTATTTCCTGCGTTCTTTAAAGAGTTTGGAAAAAGACGTGTAACACAAGGACACTTCAAAAGGATTCCCTACAATGATGCAATGCTTAAGTATGGTACTGATAAACCAGATTTAAGAAACCCACTTGAGATAATTGATGTATCAGAGGTATTTGCTAACACTGAGTTTAAGCCGTTTAGAGATGCGATTGTTCGTGCTATTAAAGTAGATGATATAGCATCTAAACCAAATAGTTGGTTTAACGAAGTTGTTGATTATGCTAAATCAATTGATATGCCAGGCATTGGATACATCAGCGTAATGGAAGATAAATCACTTAAAGGTCCAATAGATAAGTTCTTAACGGATGAAGATAGAAATGCCTTATTTAATAAAGCTGGTTTAAAAGAGGGTAGCGTACTGTTTTTTATCGCTGATAAAAGAAAAGGCGTTGTAACAAGAAACGCTGGTTTAATTAGAACTGAGTTAGGTCGTAAGCTTGACTTATTGGATCATGATTTATTTGAGTTCTGTTTTATAACTGACATGCCAATGTATGAAATAAGTGAAGTAACAGGAAAACTTGATTTTATGCATAACCCATTTAGTATGCCTCGTGGTGGAGAAAAAGCGTTAGTTGAAAAAGAACCATTAGATGTATACGCAGACCAATTTGACGTTGTATGTAATGGTGTTGAACTTGTATCAGGTGCTGTTAGAAATAATCGCCCAGAAGTACTAGTTAAAGCATTTGAAATTGCGGGATATTCTGAAGAAGATATTAAAAAGAAATTTAGTGCTTTATATACAGCATTTAAATATGGTTGCCCACCGCATGTTGGAATGGCGCTTGGAATTGACCGTGCACTTATGATGCTTTTAGAAGAAGATAACGTAAGAGAAACAGTTGCATTCCCATTAAACCAAAATGGTGAAGACGTGCTTACCAAAACTCCAAATGAGGTTACTGAATTACAACTAAGAGAGACTCATATTAAGTTAAGATAACTTATAAGAGGTTATTTTGAAACGAACGATATGAAAATTGTGTGGATGAGGTTAAATGAAATTGTCCTTGAATTGTTTTGGTACAAAAAACACAATGCGTTACCGGAGCATTCAAAAATTTTGAACAAAGATTTAATGACAGTTGGAAATAAACATTTTGGATTAAGAGTTAAATCTATTGAAGAAGCAATTAAATTTATCAAAGAAAATAATTTATGTGACGATGAAATAACAATAACAGAAGGAAGAAGGGGAAAAAGATACTTTTTTATAAAAGATTCTGATAGCATATTGTTTGAAATAATAGAAGAAAAATAAATGATAGGAGAAATGTCATGAGTAAAATAATTATGTTGGGTACCGGTAATGGTGGTACTATGGATTTATATAATACTTGTTTTGTTATTAAAAATGAAAAAGGTAATTTCCTTGTTGATACTGGTGGTAGCATAGAAATTATAAAGAGATTAAAAGATCTAAATATTGATATAAAAGATATTCATAATATATTTATTTCTCATCAACATATGGATCATCTTTTAGGATTGATATGGATGTTTAAAAAGTTAGGAAGGGCTGCTATAAATGGTCAAATAAAAGAAAAGATTAACATTTATTGTAATGATAAAGTGTATGAGGCCATAAAGGGAGTTTCAAGTTTTATTGTTCAAAAAAAATTAACTGATGCTCTATATAAAGTTACGAACTTTATAATTTTAAAAAACAATGATAAATATCAAATAAATGGTATAAATTATACTTTCTTTGATATATGTGCAAAAGGTGATAAACAATTTGGATTTGAATGTAAGCTTAATAATAAAAAACTTGTATTTTTAGGAGATGAAAACATGAATCCAGTTATAAGTGATAGAGTAAAAAATTCGGATTATGTTATGCATGAAGCTTTTTGCATAGATAGTGAGGAAGATATATTTCATGCATATGAAAAGAATCATTCTACCGCAATGAGTGTCGCAAAAACAATGGAAGAGTTAAATGTCAAAAATTTAATTTTATACCATACGGAAGACTCACATGGGAAGGATAAAAAGAGTTTGTATGAAAAAGATGCTAAAAAATATTTTAATGGAAATGTGATTGTTCCATATGAAATGGAAGAAATAGAGGTATAAATATGAACAAAGATATAGTAATAGTTAGTGGGGTGCTAATGGATTAGGTTTATCTTTAACTAAAAAATTGATTGATAAAGATTGTTATGTTTGTGTAATTGATAAGGATAAAGAATCGCTAAAAAAATTAAAAGATATTTATCTTGATAAAGTATACTTATACAACGGAGATATATCAAATGAAAACTTTATTGTTAACTCTATAAATGACGTAAATAAAAAAGGAAACATAATTTGTTTGATTGACAATGCCGGAGAGCCTTCATTTAAGTTACCCAAAGATTATGACAAAAAAGATATAAGTAAATGTTTTAAAGACTTAGAAGGAATGATTTTACTTACTTCTAATGTTTTGAGAGTAACTAATGAAAAAAATGTTAAAATAGTGAATATTATGTCATCTGCAGCATTAAAAGGTAATAAACAAGAAAGCGTTTATTGTGCTACTAAATGGGGAGAAAGAGGTTATACTGAAAGCCTTAAAGTAGCTTATAAAGGATAGTGTTAAGGTAATTGGTGTATATCCTGGCGGAATAAATACTAATTTTTATAAAGATAGTAGAGATTATGTATCAATAGAAAAGAAAAATACATTTATGAATCCAGATGATGTTGCGGACATAATAATTGAAAATGTATTTAGTAAGAAAAATTTGACTATTAGTGATTTAATGATAGAAAGGAATCAGAGTAATTAAAAAGGAGGATAAAAATGCAAAAGAAAGTGGTTCTTGTAACAGGAGGCGCAAGTGGAATAGGTTTTGGAACGATAGAATATTTATTGAAACAAGAAAATTATGAAATTATATCTTTTTCAAGAGGAAAAAAGAATATAGAATTGGCCAAAGAAAAACTTGGTTATAATGCTAATAAAGTATTGTTTTTACAAGGAGATATTAGCGATGAAGCAGACTGTAAAAGATTATATAGTGAAATAGATAATAGATTTAAAAAATTAGATGGATTAGTTAATGCAGCTGGTATTATAAAATTAGGTGGTATTGAAGAACAAACAATAGAGGAATGGAACAGTTCTATTAATATAAACTTAACCGGAATATTTTTGTTAACTAAAACATTATTACCGCTATTAAAAAAAGGTAAAAATACATCAGTGGTTAATATATCATCTATGTCTTCTGAAAAAGCAGGAGGTTCTATTGCATATTGTGCAAGTAAAGCAGGAGTAGATATGCTTACAAAATATATGGGACAAGAACTCGGAAAATATAATATAAGAGTAAATAGTGTCAATCCTGGAGCAGTATATACTAATATTTATGTATCAAGCGGAGATTATACTCAGGAAGCATATGATCAATGGTCTGAAGAAAAGGCATCTTTATATCCGTTAGGTAGAATTGGAAACGCAAAAGAAGATTTAGCACCAACAATAGAATTTTTATTATCTGATAAATCATTATGGACGACTGGTTCTATATATTTAGTTGATGGTGGTAAGAGTATTTAAAGGTTAAAAAAATAAAATCAAAGTTTAAAATATTAATCCAGAAAGTTATGTGATAAAAGAGATTTACATTCTAGTTAAAAAATCTTATTTAGGTTAATTTTATTTAATATTAGTATTTTGTATTTGAATATATTTAAAAATAAACAAAAAGTGGTTTTATTAAGATTAATATAAGAAATAGAGTAATGTGATCTACTTCAAAATATATGTACGAAAAAGGAGGATAAAAATGCAAAAAATAACTAAAGAAAACATACAAGATTATGCGCTAAAACTAATGTTTAATATGAAAGAAGAAGAGTTCCCATCTTTTGAAAAAGAATTTGAAACTATCTTAAAACACATGGATTTAATTAGCGGGATAGAAGGAATAGAAAAAGTAGAACCTATGACTTTTCCTTTTAAAAATAAAGATGTTAAATTAAGAAAAGACGTTGCAACATCAACACTTACTACTGATGATGCCGTTAAAAACGCTCATGAAACAATTTATGATGAAATAAAAGTTCCAAAAGTAGTTGGAGGTGAGTCTTAATGAGTTATTTAGATAGAAGCTTAAAAGAAATACACGAAGCTTTAAAAGAAGGAAAAGTAACAAGTAAAGAACTAACAGAAGAATCACTTAAAAGAGCTCATGAATACCAAGAAGAGTTAAATAGTTTTGTAACTATTTTGGATGATGCTAAAGAACAAGAGATAACAGATAATATTTTATCTGGAATCCCATGCGCAATAAAAGATAACTTTTCAACAAAAGATGTTTTAACAACCGCATCATCAAACATTTTGGCAGATTACGTACCAGTTTTTGATGCAACAGCAGTAAGTAAATTAAAAGATGCTGGTGCCGTAATGATTGGTAAAACTGTTTTAGATGAACTTGCTATGGGTGGAACTGGAACAACCGGTCATACTGGTATTGTTAAAAATCCTTGGGATCCTAAAAGAATGATCGGTGGCTCATCCGCTGGTTCTGCATCCGCAGTTGCACGTGGTATCGTGCCTTACGCATTAGGTTCTGATACTGGTGATTCTATTAGAAAACCTGCTGGTTACGGTGGAGTAGTAGGATACAAGCCAACTTATGGTTTAATTTCAAGATGGGGATTATTTGCTTTTGCTTCCTCTTTAGATCACGTTGGTTGTTTTGCTAAAACAGTAGAAGATGCTGCATATGTAATTGATGAATTAAAAGGAATAGATGAAAAAGACATGACTTCATTTGATTCTTCTTCCATGAAGTTAGTAGAAAATTTAAACAATAACGTAAAAGGAAGAAAATTATTTTACATAAAAGAAATCGTTGATAATTTAAAAGATGATAAAGCTTGTTATGAAAATTTCCTAAAAGTTATAGATTATTGTAAAGAATTAGGAATGGAAGTAAAAGAAGAAAGTGTTGACGAAGCTATATTAAAAGGTATTTATCCATCTTATATGGCAATAAGTTGTGCTGAGGCAACTAGTAATAACTCTAACCTTACTGGTATTCCTTTTGGTAATAGAAAAAAAGGTAATACTCCAGATGAAATCATGATAAACACAAGAACTGAAGGTTTCTCTGAGTTAATCAGAAGAAGATTTGTTATAGGATCATTCATTCTTCAAAAAGAAAATCAAGAAAAACTATTTAAAAACGCTCAAAGAATTAGAAGATTAATCGTTGATAAAATGACTGATTTATTTAAAACGTATGACGGGTTAATTATGCCTAATGCAGGTTCCATAGCACCTTACTTCAATCAAGAATACGATCGTTTATCAGAAAAATATCTTTTACTTGAAAACCATTTAGCAATTGGAAACTTCGGTGGCTTTCCGTCAATTACCATTCCATCGGGACTTGTTGATAACATGCCTGTTGCAATTAACATAACGGGACCAGTTATGAGTGATGATGTGGTGTTTAATATCGCTAAAAAACTAGAAGAAAAAATAAGTTTTGTACCGTTAAGTATAAAGGAGGAAAAGTAATATGTATAAAGTAACGATTGGACTAGAAGTTCACTGCGAACTTGAATCAAACTCAAAAGTTTTCTCTCCAGGGGTAAACGGATATACAGAAGCTCCAAACAGCCATGTAGCATACCAAGACTTAGGTTTTCCAGGAATACTTCCAGTAGCGAATGAAGAGGCAGTTAAAAGAGCTTTAAAAGTGTCTATGGCAATGAATTGTACAACACCTGACGAGATAATCTTTGATCGTAAAAACTATTATTATCCAGACTTACCAAAAGGATATCAAATAACCCAGATGACTAAACCAGTTGGTATAAATGGATATGTTAATATCGAAGTTAATGGAGAAATAAAAAAAGTTGATATTCATGACACTCACCTAGAAGAAGATACCGCATCACTAGATCACTATGATACGTATTCATTAATTGATTATAATCGTTCTGGTATACCACTTCTTGAAACTGTAACAGAGCCATGCTTGCATTCTAAAGAAGAAGCATTAACTTTTTTAGAGACTTATCGTTCTTTAATCGTTTACTGTGGTGTTTCAGAAGCAAGAAGTGATAAAGGACAAATGAGATGTGACGTTAACGTATCACTTTCCGAAACAGAAGAATTAGGAAGCAAAGTAGAAATTAAAAACATCAACTCATTTTATAACGTTGGGCGTGCGATTGATTTTGAAATTGCAAGACAAACCGAAATACTTCAAAACGGTGGTGTAGTAGAACAAGAAACAAGAAGATTAGATGACGAGACTGGAGAGACTTTCCACATGAGAAGCAAAGTTGATGCAGTTGACTATAAATATTTTATCGAACCAAACATTGCTCCAACACCTGTTACTGATGAAATGTTAGAGGAAATAAGAAAAACTATTCCTATGCTTCAACTTGATAGAAAAAGAAAATACATGAATGAATATGGACTTTCTGAGTATGATGCATCGGTTTTAGTAAAATCAAAAGAAGACTCTGACTTTTTCCAAGCTTGCGTAGATGAAGGGGCTGATGCCAAAAAAGCATGCAACTGGGTTACGGGAATGCTTATGGGATATTTAAACGAAAACGAAATAACAATAAAAGTTGTGCCAATAAAACCCGCTATGATAAAAGAACTAATCGATCTTGTTGACAATAAAACGATATCTTCAAAGCAAGCTAAAGAAGTATTTGAATGTATGGTAAAACAAGGTAAAGAACCAAACACGATCGTAAAAGAAAAAGGAATGATGCAAATTACTGATGACAATGCTATACATGATGTTGTTATGGAAGTATTAAAAGAAAACGAAGAACAAGCAAAAAGTTATAATCCAGAAAAAACAAGAATGATTGATTTCTTTGTAGGTCAAGTTATGAAAAAAACCCGCGGTAAAGCAAATCCTGCTAAGACAATGCAAATGTTAAGAGAAGAACTTGCAAATTATAATAAATAAAAAACATCATACTCTTACTTTATATGGTAGGATTCATAAGTGAGTTTGAAAAAATTAATTAACTAGTTAACGCTAGTTTTTTTCATGTTAAAATGTTATATTAATAAAGAGGTGATTCTTTAGATGTATGATGTTACTATAATAGGAGCAGGAGCATCAGGTGTCATGTGTGCCTTAGCCTTAAAGGAAAAAAATAAAAGTTTAAAGGTGCTGTTACTTGAGAAAAATGATAAACTAGGCAAAAAACTTTCTATAACAGGAAATGGTCGCTGTAATTTAGGAAACGTAAATACTAACATTTCTAATTTTAATAGTGATTCAAACTTAAGTGATTTTAAAAGTATGCTTGAAATAGATAACTTTGACTTTTTAAACGTTTTGGCTAACACTAATGATAAAGAAAGTTATTATGATTATTTAATAAGCTGTGGAGTTTTAATAACAAAAGAAAAAGAATATTTATATCCACACACAATGCAAGCAGTAAGCGTTTGTAAGTCCTTTGAAAGATATTTAAATTACCTAAACGTAAAGATAAAATATAATTATGATGTTTCAAGTGTTTTAAAAAATAAAGATGAGTTTATTATAAATAATGATATAAAAAGTAAAGTAGTTGTTATTGCAACCGGGGGAAAATCATATCCAAAAACTGGTTCAACCGGTGAAGGGTATGACATATTAAAAAAATTCGGACACACCATTACTGATTTATATCCTTCATTAACACAACTTAAATCCGATCATAAATATATTAAAGAATTACAAGGCGTAAGAGTAAATGCAAAAGCCAGTTTATGTGTTAATGGAAAAATTGAAAAACAAGAAACAGGCCAGATTCAATTCACCATCGATTCATTATCTGGAATATGCATATTCAATTTGTCTAGAAATGTAAAAGAGTATTTAACAAATAACAAACCAGTTAAGATAATAATTGATTTTGTACCAAATTATAATAAGATCGAAATACGAAATTATATAAAAACTTTCCCTTTATATAACACGACCGAAGTCTTATCCTGCATTACAAACAATAAAATTGCTAAAGTTATTACAAAAAAACTAAAGCTTAGTAGTAAAATTGTAAAAACATTATCAGAAAGCGAACTAAACGATCTTTGTAATACCATTAAAAACATGAGCTTTAATATAACAGATACAGGCGATTTTAACACTGCACAAGTAACAAGCGGTGGAGCAAAATTAGATGAATTCACAAAAAAATTAGAGTCAATTAAATGTAAAGGTTTATATGCTATTGGAGAAGTTTTAGACGTTGATGGTAAATCCGGTGGATACAATCTTTCTTGGGCATTTACAAGTGCACTAATAGTCGCAAACGGCATTTTAAAAAAATAAAAAACATGACCTTTTAAGTTGTTAAATAAACCAATTAATAGTATAATAGTCTATAAATAGTAGTAGGAGAAATAGCATGAACAATGAAACGGAATTAATAGAAGAAACGGAATTAATAGAAAAAACAGATGAACTTAAGTTAAACCCAGATGACTCTAAAAAACCAAAAAAGAAAAGAAAAAAACTTAGAAAAAAAGCAAAAATTATTATTGGTATTATTATATTATTGATAATTATCTTTTCAGTATTAGCATATTTTTTCTTAACACAGGAAAAACAAACGACATCCAATAAGAAAAAAGAAACAGAAGAAGTAACAGAAGAGGAAAAACAAGTTCAAATAGTTGATTTATCATCAAACTCAAGATCATACGCTGTTATGATTAATAATATTAGTGCGGTTTGGGGATATCAAGCAGGATTACAAGATGCATACATTACCTATGAAATCATCGTAGAAGGTGGAATAACAAGAATGATGGCTTTGTTTAGAGATAAAGAAACTGCCAGAATTGCATCAGTAAGAAGTGCAAGACATTACTATTTGGATTATGTAATGGAAAATGATGCAATATACGTGCATATTGGATGGAGCCCTCAAGCTGAAAGTGACATAAGTTCATACGACATAGATATTATAAACGCAAACAATTCAAGTGCTTTTACTTGGGATAGTTCATTAAAAAACATAGCAACCGAACACCGTGCATACACAACCATGGAAAATCTAAAATCCGCAGCAGAAAAATTGGGTTATAGAGTAACTAGTGATGAAGATTTGCTTTTAGAGTATAGTGCTGAATCACTAGATCTAGCAAATTATGAGGGAGCCATTGAAGCAACATCAGTTGTCATTCCATACTCAACTAGCCATACAACAAGCTACGTTTATGATTCTGAAAACAAAGTGTATAAAAGATATCAAAACAATAGTGAACACACGGATTACGTAACCGGCCTTCAATATACCGCAAAAAACATAATAACATACCAAGTAAATAATTATACTTTAAATGATGGTTATTCCGGTGGTAGACAAGGATTAAATAACATTGGAAGTGGCGAGGGCTACTTTATTTCAGAGGGGTACGCGATTCCAATAACATGGGAAAAAACATCACGTTCCAGTAAAACCATTTATAGAATAAAAGCAACTGGGGAAGAACTAGTTGTAAACGACGGTAATACATTTATTCAAATTCAACCAGATTCTCAAACATTAACAATAGAATAAAAATTAAAAATGCATAATTATTGAATTAGTTAAGACATATAATTACTTAGGTGATTATATGTCTTTTATAAACCTTTTTTTGATTGGTATATTAGTTGGATCAGCGATGATAACTCCTGGAGTATCCGGCGGTGTTATTACGGTCATTTTTGGAATTTACAATAAGATGATTTATTCACTTACTAATCTGTTTAAAAATTTCAAAAAAAATTTTCCTTTCTTATTTATTTTAGGAATTGGAATCTTAATAGGAGCAATCTGGTTTAGTAACGTTATGATATTTTTATATAGAAAATATGAAGCTATGACGAAAATTGCTTTTATGGGACTTATATTAGGAGGCATTCCATACTTATTTAAAGAAATAAAAATCAAAGGCAATAAAAACGCTAATGGAAAAGTAAATTATATTGCTCTTACTGTAAGTTTTATTCTTAGTTTATTACTCTTAATTTTATCAAAGACTATTTTTAAGATAGATTTAGATTCTGATACAGGTTCTGTTTTTACTACTAATTTAAACTTGTTTTTAGCAGGAGTTATATATTCAATAGGAAAAATTATACCAGGTATAAGCGGATCTTTTTTACTTATAATAATTGGTATGTATGAATATGTTTTATCCGTTATTGCTCATCCAATCACTGTTGGCTTAAAAGAAATAAACAAATTAATTCCTTTCATAATAGGTTTGATTTTGGGGATTTTATTGTTATTAAAGTTAATGAATTATTTATTAAAACAAAAATTTAGTTTAGTGTACAGTATAATAATAGGTTTTCTTTTTGGGTCAATTTTTGGATTAATACCTTCTTTTGCATCTTTTACAGAATTTTTAAATGGTTTAATTTTATTTGCTTTAAGTTTAATATTATCATACAAATTAACAAAATAGTTGAAAATAAAAAAAATTATCGTGTTATACTTGACAATTCCATGTTATTTTTAGTATACTTAAAGAGCTTTATAAAAAAGTTTTATTAATGGTTCCGTGGTGTAGGGGTTAACACGTCTGCCTGTCACGCAGAAGATCGCGGGTTCAAATCTCGTCGGAACCGCCAAATTTTTTTTATTTGGCTCTATAGCTCAGTCGGTAGAGCAAAGGACTGAAAATCCTTGTGTCGGTAGTTCGATTCTACCTGGAGCCACCAGATTAAAAATAAACCCTTGTAAAATAAGGGTTTTTCTTATATGTAACATAATTTAACCATACACTCAGTCATTCTTTATTGGTTTTATTTTTATTCGGTTGCACCAGGTACATAAAAATATTTTAAATCAATTCTTTATGTTTGAAGTTATAAATGTTATAATTATTTTAGAAAGAAGTTGGTTTTATATGGAAAAACAGATAATTGTAATAAATGGTACTGGTGGAAGTGGCAAAGATACATTCGTTGAACTATGTTCAAAATATTGTAAGGTATTTAATTTTTCTTCAATAGATAAAATCAAAGAGATTGCTAAATTATTAGGTTGGGACGGTGGCAAAACAGAGAAAGATAGAAAATTTTTATCGGATTTGAAAGATCTTTCAACCAAATACAATGATATGCCGTATGAAAGTATTAAAAATGCAATTAATGATTTTTATAAGACTGATGATTTAATAATGTTTATTCATGTTCGTGAACCAAAAGAAATTTCACGAATAGTTACTGATTTTAAAGCTAAAACAGTTCTAATAAAAAGAAAAAAACACAAAATAATAACTTCTAATTTTTCGGATGCAAACGTTGAAAATTATAATTATGATTACATAATTAAAAATGATACCATAAAAGCCTTGGATTTATCCGCAAAGAAATTTGTAAGTGAAATTATTTCTAATAAATAGTTAAAATTAAGTGTTTTATAAATTACCATGGGGGCAAACGACTACTTAGATAGTTTATTGTATGAATGTTTTTAGTTGGATAGCATGAGAAAATAATTTAAATGTGAAATATTATTAATTAAGATTATAAAAAAGTTGGATGAGTACTTGAAAAAAATAAATATAAGTGATATAATTAGTGGCGTCGCAGGGATTCTGTGGTAATTGTTATTGCGCTCGTAGCTCAGCTGGATAGAGCGTTTGGCTACGAACCAAAAGGTCAGGGGTTCGAATCCCTTCGAGCGCGCCACTTGATTAAAATAAAGTGAACTTTTTTTAACTATTACATAAAATATAGAAAAAGGCTTGCACTTTATTTAGTCGTATGATATAATCATATTGCTTTTTCGGAAAGTAGCACAACTTGGTAGTGCACATGGTTTGGGACCATGAGGTTGCAGGTTCAAATCCTGTCTTTCCGACCATATAAAAAATAACTATCCTTTTATCGGATAGTTTTTATTTTCCATAAAAGCAACCTCATGGAAATATATATAATAACCATAATCATTATAAATTATATTCATCATACAATTTTAACAAATCATATTCCTTTATACCGAATACAACACCATGATCATGTTCTTTTCCAACTTTAGGACCACTTTTATATACACTTAGACAAAAATATATTCTAATCAGACCTTCTTCTATTAAATTAAAAAAAGTATTAACATCCTTTAATTTGTAAAAATTTACTTCATTATATTTATAATAATTATCCTTTCCAATTGTCTTCTTACTATATTTAACAATTGCTAAAGTTTTCAATTTCCTGTTTACCATTCCAATTATTTCATCGAAATCCCAATAAACTTTCTTTTCAATCAAATTTTTTTTCTTATCATAAATTAATAAATAAATTCTTTTTTCACTATACTTAATTTCTAATTTTATCCAATAACCGGTATCCAAAAAAGACATTTTACTTGCAAAAACAGAATTTATTAAAATTTTTACATTTTTAAAATGTTTATCATTTTCTCCATAGGTATTTCTCAACCTTTTAAGTTCCATTCCAAAACTGTTGCTTGGAACCAAGCTAAACAATTGGACGTACCAGTAACCAAATTTATTCTTAACCTTAATTTCGATACCATCATAATCCGCTATTTGAAAACTGTCATTTTCTTTGCCTATTAAGTTTTCAAATGTAAGTCCAGAATTGCCTTGGCTTTTTTGATTAATTCCTTTTACATATCCTAAGTTTTTAACCTCGTTAAATTTTTCTTTTAAATTTTTTATTGATTCATCAAGATTATAATCAGTTATCATTTTTTACTTTTTCTCCTTTCAAGTTCGCTATAATAAGCCATATTATATACAAAAAAAATCGAAAAATGTCATAGGAAAGTAAAAAAATATTTTTTTGTATGATTTACGTGTTATAATTTAGAAGAGGTGTTTAAATGAAGTTGGTATCGTGGAACGTTGCGGGGTTCAGAGCCTGTTTAAAAAAAGGTTTTGAAGATTTTTTCTACACTTGTGAAGCAGATGTATACTGTTTGCAAGAAGTGAAAGCAGAAAAAAATCAAATTGATTTCAACCCAAAAGATTATTATTGTTACATTAATTCAGCCGACAAAAAAGGCTATTCTGGAACACTTATTTATACATTATATAAACCAAAAAGTGTAACTTATGGGATGGGTATCGATAAGCATGATCATGAAGGAAGAGTAATTACCCTAGAATTTGAAGACTTTTTTTTAGTTAACCAGTACGTTCCAAATGTAAAAAGAGATTTATCAAGACTTGATTACAGAATGACATGGGAAAACGATTTAAGGTCTTATTTAAAAACGTTAGAAGAAAAAAAGCCAGTCGTGGTATGTGGAGATTTTAACGTTGCCCATGAAGAAATAGATATAAAAAACGCTAAGGCAAACATTGGGAATGCTGGTTTTACTTATGAGGAAAGAGAAGAATTTTCAAAACTTTTAAAAAGCGGATTTATTGATACATATAGGTATTTTAATCCAACGAAGCATGATGCTTTTTCATGGTGGAGTTATATTGGAAATTGTAGATCTAAAAACATAGGTTGGAGAATAGATTATTTTATCACTTCAAAATCAATTATAGACAAAGTGTCAGCCCCTATTATTTATAGTGATGTTTTTGGGAGTGATCATTGTCCTATTGGAATAAATTTAAAGCTCAAATAAGCTTTTTTGCTCACGTAGCTCAGCTGGATAGAGCGTTACCCTCCGAAGGTAAAGGTCAAAAGTTCAAATCTTTTCGTGAGCGCCATTGTATCGGAAAGTAGCTTAACTTGGTAGAGCGCTACGTTCGGGACGTAGAGGTTGCAGGTTCAAATCCTGTCTTTCCGACCATTTATAAGATTCTTAACTAACCATTTATGATTAGTTTTTTTTCAAAATAAACAAAAGTAAGATTCCATATTTGCATGAATTTATTGACGATAGTGATTAAATGTTATTAATAAAAATAAATATCAAAAAGAATAGAGGTAAAAGATGAATGAATTAGAAACCTTAAATGACAAAGTTTTGGAACAAATTAAATTTATAGATAAAGATTGTGAGTTATCCAATCCTCTTTTAGTAGCTCCTAACACTAAAGGAAAAACATTATATTTAGGTCAGGAAACTAACGGCTGGTTTTCAAGTCATAATAAATTCACTTCCGCAAGAGAACTTGAAAAGGAATATGATAATTTTTTCATAAAAGCAAAAATGCGAAACACGTTATTTTGGAAATTTATAAGACGTGTAACTGGTGTTAATGATGTTGCAAATCTTGGCGATATTACGTGGGGAAACACTTTTATATGTGGTAACAAAGATTGTAAAGGAACACCTTCATTATCCAATGAGATAAAAAATGTTTCAGTAAATTACCTAGTCAATTTGGTAAATATTCTTGAAATTGAAAAGATAATAGCGGTTGTAGGCCCTAAAAATCCGTATTATACGGTTTTAAATGAACTTATATCTTCATTAGGATGGGAATTGACCGATTGTCCGCAAAAAAGTAATCCATATGTTTATTCAGATAACAAAAAATTGTTTTATACATATCATCCAATGTATTTGCAAAGATCAAAAAACTTTAATAAAACGCTTAATGAAGCTAAAAACTTTGTTAAAAAAAGATAATATCATAGGGCATAAAACCGCTCTATATTTTTTCATTTGAATAATATATTAACGAAGATGCATCTTCAAAAGAAATTTGGGGATTTGGTTTGAGTGATATTATACGATAATATAGTAAATTTTTCGGATGTGTTTTAAATTGTATTTAAAGACAAACATATTTGGTATTTAATAGGCGTATATATTGAAAGAACGGTAATGCATTGTAAAAATATGGTTAATTATCTTATCAAAAGGAAGTTAAATAAAACTTCTTTTTGATTTTATACATAATCAGGTTAATTCTAAAAAAATAATATTAAAAAAGTAAATTTAGGTATTGATTTTTATAAATCTTTTTGATATTATTAATATGCATTTAATTTTATGAATGTTTTGGGGCTTTAGCTCAGCTGGCTAGAGCGTCTCGCTTGCACCGAGAAGGTCAAGGGTTCGAATCCCTTAAGCTCCACCAAATTGTATATTAACCACTCAAAATAAGTGGTTTTAATTTTATGGTTTCGCTCAAGGGATTCCTTTATTAATACGGTCAATATATAGTTTTTTATAAAAATGCTATAAAACATATTGATTTTTTAAGATTTATATAGTAGAATTAAGTAGTCAGTTTTACCAGTATTATGAAATGGGCTTGTAGCTCAGCTGGTTAGAGCGCACGCCTGATAAGCGTGAGGTCGATGGTTCAAGTCCATTCAGGCCCACCATTTTATATATAAGCTGGCGCGTTGGTGAAGTGGTTTAACACATCGCCCTTTCACGGCGACATTCACGAGTTCAAATCTCGTACGCGTCACCATTTAAACAATAAAAGTCTTTCAAATAAAAGAAAGACTTTTTATTTTTCATCAACCAAAGATGGTGTTAGCCCCCCGTTGTGAATGGACTTGTTATAATTTACTATTAGAGTAATTCCAATCATATAACTAAGCAAAGAAGAGCCACCGTAACTTATAAAAGGAAGGGTAATTCCTGTTATTGGAAGTAGTCCTATATTCATTCCAATGTTTTGAATTTGTTGATATATTATCATAGCTACAAAACCAATTGCTATATATTTTAATCTTTTATCTTTCGTATTTTTAGATATCATCATTAAAAAATAATCAAAAATTATAATATTAATTATTAGTAATAGTGTTCCAATAAACCCAAAATTACTAGCATAAATAGAGAAAATAAAATCAGTATGAGCCTCCGGTATATAAATTGGAGTATTTGCTATACCAAAACCAAAAACACCAGCTGCCTTAATCGCCGCAAGTGCGTTAGTAAGCTGCATGCCACTTTTATTTGACCAATCAAGAATTCTATCAACCCTATAAAAGAAACTTGTTCCAAAAATGTCTATAAAATCATCTTGAAAATTAAAGTAATAATATAAAAATAAACCGACAAAAATCCCAAATAATATAAATATCAATAAAAATATTCTTTTTTTAATTCCATATATAAAAAGCATGATAAAAGAAATTAAAAAATATATTATAACCATTCCAGTATCTGGTTCTAAAAAAGTAAGAATACTTGGAACTAATGTTATTATCATAACTGAAAAAAATATAACCATATCATTTTTAAACGTTCTTTTAGGATATTTATCATCGAAATATTCAAATGTTTTAGCATTCATTAATATTAATACTATTTTCATAAATTCGCTAGGTTGAAATGATCCTATTCCAGGAATTGTAAACCAACACTTAGAACCATTTATTTCGGTTCCAAAAATTAAAAGTAAAAAAAGTAATATATTTCCAGCTATGTAAAATATAATTGCATAATCAGTTAGAAATTTTAAATTTTTATTTTTTGTAAAAATTAAAATTATAAAACCTATTAAATACCATATAATTTGTTTAATTACTATTTGATTTAAATTTGCGCTGCTTGTAGCACTGTAAATGGATAATATACTTATTATAAAAAAAATAACTAAAGGTATCATTATTTTATAAATGTTCTTTTCTGTGTTCAATTACATCACCTGCTTTTGCATTTTTAGTAGAATTAATGAATATAATTATAATGGAGGATGATTATGAAAGATAAATTTCCGGAAATTTATAAAAATGAAATAAAAAGTATTAAATCTAAAGTCCAAAAAGATTTTTATTATCACGCGAATAAAACAGAAGAAAAAACTAATGATGCAAGACAAGTAAGTGATATAAATATTAGTAAAGTCGATATAATAAATAAAATAAATCATATTTTTTCAAGCCCTAATTTTGTATATCAAGCTGATGTTAATATTATGTACAAAAATGGCAAAAATATGAATGAAAAAATAATAGGTCTAAAAGATGATTATTTACTAACGTTAGATGGCAGAAAAATAAATATCAACGATGTTTCAAACATAAAGTAAAAGACCACAACACGTGGTCTTTTAAACTCCCTCAACAAAAGTGTCAGCTAAACATTTAATAGAACAACAACAGTTTGTATTTATTGTAAAAAATGAATTTGTTGCAGTATAAGTATTAGTACCTGAATCAAATGTTAATACTCTTAGAGTTGCACAACAACCATCTATTTTCTCAACTCTAAATATATTTGAAGTCGTTGTCTCACCTGGTGTATTTGATATTGGCATAGTAACAGAATTTGCGTTGCAAGTATATAAAGTTACTGGTCTTGTATTAAAAGCAGTTGTTGCACTTGGACCAAAGAAAGCTCTTGTACATGTTTCTAAACAACTATCACCTGAACATACTTCACTTTGAAGAATATTTATTACTTTTAGTATTTCAGCAATACAGTTACAACTTTGATTTGAATTAGAATCATTACACATAATATTTCACCCTTTCTATCTTTTTCATTAGTAGCTTATTCAAAACATGATAAATAGTGCAAGCCAAATGTCCTCGGTATTAAAATTTATTAAAAACGTTTATCTTGCAATTTTAGTAAACTTGTTATATAATTTTTGTTAGGGTGATGACGTTGTTAGAGTATATTATTATAATTGTTGTTTTAATCGTAATTGCATTAGTTGTAATAAAAGCAAGTAAACCTGATTTTAAGTATGAAGCTAACAAATTAGTAGAGTATTTAGGTGGAATAAAAAACATAACCAATATGGAAGTTAGTGTGTCAAGATTCAAGGTTACTTTAAAGGATACATCAAAAGTAAATAAAGAAGGCATTCAGAAATTAGGTGCTAGAGGAATTGTAGAAATTGACAACACAATAAAAATAATTTTAGGTGATAACGCTAAAAAACTAAAAAAATATATTGATGATTTAAATGAATCTTAATTTTACAAAAAACTATGTTTAATAACATAATTCGACAAATTACATCATGAAAGTCATAGTATAATTTATAATAATGAAAGGAGAATTATACTATGGTTTTCGTGTTTTTAAATTTAGTATTTTTATTTTTTCCGCTTTTATGTTATTTCATTTATATAGTTTACAGTAAAGTAACTAGCGAAAAAGAAAAAATGATTTTTTTAGATCTTGCTTTATTTAGCAGTTTTTACTTTTGTTTTAGATTTTCAAAATTTTCAACCTCGACGGCTGTTTTATTAAATATACCAATTTTACTTTCATTGTATAAAAAAAGACCAGGAGTGTTTATTACATTATCTATTGGTATATCATTTATTTTATTTCAATTTTATAAACTTAATTTTTGTATTATTTTAGCTCAATATATATTACTATTTTTCCTAACTATTATAACAAAAGTTAAAATCCATAATCTTTTTATACTAATAGAAACCTTGTTTTTTTTGATAATTAATTTTCTTATAATCAATACCTCAATTAAAATAAATGATGCTTTTAATACTTTTTTGCTATTCATTATTAATTATTTTATTATTTATGTTACGATTTTATTTTTTGATAAAATAGAGGTTATCGTTAAGATGTATGATTCTTTAAAAGAAGTTACACGAGAAAGAAAACTTTATGAATCATTGTTTAAGATAACCCATGAAATAAAAAATCCTTTAGCAGTATGTAAAGGATATTTAGACATGTTTGATGCTAATAATCCCACAAAAGCACTTAGATATGCTGGAATTATAAATCAAGAAATAGATAGAACATTATTATTACTTAAAGATTTTTCTGATGTATCAAAACTTAAAATAGAAAAAAACTTAATTGATATAACAATATTATTAGATGATGTTTGCGATGAAGCAAAAATGATACTAAAGAAAAACGTAGTATTTAAATATAAAATAAATAATGATGAAGTATACATTGATGGTGATTATAATAGATTAAAACAAGTTTTAATAAACGTTATTAAAAATGCCAAAGAAGCCATTATAACTAAAGGAGAAGTTATGTTGGAAAGCTATGTTTATAAAAAATTTTATGTAATTACGATAAAAGACAATGGAGTAGGGATGAGTAAAGAAGAAAAAAATAAAATAGGCACTGCTTTTTACACAACCAAAAAAAACGGAACGGGGTTAGGGGTTTGTTTTTCAAAAGAAATAATAGCAAAACACGATGGCACCATGAAATATATATCTAAAAAAGGAGTTGGCACAACCGTTAAAATTACGTTACCAATAAAAAAAACATCTGCTAGTCAGTAGATGT
>CAYSJY010000012.1:0-24571 GCA_964431705.1 uncultured Muribaculaceae bacterium
TCTCCTGTTCTTGGATCTGTTACACTACTTAAGTACCCTAGTGATACTAATTTTCCTAGTGATATCGTTCCTTCGGTTGTTTCGTCACCAAGTCCTTCAAATAAGTACTCATTTGATGTAAAATACTCTTCTGCTGCCGTTTCAATTTCTTGTTTTACATAGCTCCATGACTCGCTTTTTTTAGAGCTACTGATGTTAGTAAAACTTACTATTGCAATTACTAGTATTGATATCATTATCGCTATTACAACAATTAGTTCTACTAAAGTAAATCCGTTTTTATCTCTTGATTTTTTCATACCATCAATCCCTTTATTTTTTATTATCCTATATTCATGATATCATGTTCAAAATAACTGGTCAATATTTTAAAAAAAATTTGGAAAACTAGTGTCAAAGAAAATCAAGTTCTATTTACCCTTTATATATATTTTGTACTAACTACTCATATTTATTAATTAAAAAAGATTATTTAAAGCATTTATTTAAATAATCTTCTTTTTTGTTACCATTAATAAAGTCTTTTATGTTCATTTTATTTTTACCTGGTAATTGTAATTCTGTAATCAAGATACTACCATCTTTTGTTACGACTTCAAGTCCATCTTTACTTAGATTAACGATTGTACCTGGTTTTTTATCATATACTTTATTATTTATTTTAGATGTCCATAATTTAATGTTTTTATCATCCAACGTAGCATAAGCACCAGGCCATGAATTAAGCCCTCTTATTTTGTTATATATGTTTAATGAAGTGTCATTAAATAACACGTGTTCATCTTCTCTTGATATGTTATAAGCATAAGTTGCTTCTTTATTATTTTGTTTTTCTCTTTTATTAGTTCCATTTATTATACTTGGTATGGTTTTTATTAAAAGAGGTACTGATACTTTTTTTAGTTTATCATGAAGTGTTTTTGCGGTATCATCATCTGTTATATCAACTTCTTTTTTTGATATAATATCCCCAGTATCCATTGTTTTGTCCATGTACATAATTGTTATACCAGTTTTTTTATAACCATCAATGATTGCTTTATGAATTGGAGCTCCACCTCTTAGTTTAGGTAAAAGTGATGCATGAACGTTTATACAACCAAATCTTGGTGTGTTTAAAATAACTTCTGGTAGTATTTGACCATAAGCACAAGTTATTATAAGATCAGGTTTTAAATCAATTATACCTTGATATTCTTCTTTTAACTTAACTGGTTGGAATACTTTTATATTATTTTTTAGTGCAACTTCTTTAATTGGTGATGCGGTAAGAATTCTTTTTCTTCCAACTTCTTTATCTGGTTGTGTTACTACCGCTACTACATCACATTCTTTTATTAATTCTTCAAGTATAGGTACACAAAAATCTGGGGTACCCATAAATATAATTTTTAAGTTTTTCATTAAAACACCCTCTTAAAAAGACTTTTAAAAAAGTCCTAGTATATCTTTAGCAGTTATAAATATCATAAGTGCAAAAATAAGTAATAAACCAATGTTATTTACGATTGCATCTACTTTTGCATTAACTTTCTTCTTGGTTATTTTCTCAATTATAATTATTAAAGCACGATATCCATCAAATGCTGGGAATGGAATTAAATTAATAAAGCCAACGTTTATTGATAAGTATGCTAGCAAATACAATAATCCTTCTAATCCTGCCTTACTTTGTTGTCCTACGATTGTGTAAATACCAACTGGACCAGATAAGGCACTTAAACCTATGGCACCGGTTATTAAAGCTTTTACCGTTACAATCATTGATTTAAAAGTAGAACCAAACTTACTTACTGCATACTTAAATGAACTTACTAAACCATAATGTTTAGTACTATCAAGTCCCATACCATAAGCATAAGATACGTTACCGTCTTCATCTTCTATTTTCTCTGGTTTTATGTAAATAGTACTTTGCGTTCCATCTTCTTTTTCAACAACTATTTCTTGAGCAGTTTCACTATCTGCTAAAGTAAGCGTTAAAGTTACATCATCCCAAGTTCTAATCGTTTTACCATTAATGCTTATTATTTCATCACCGACTTCTAAACCCGCTTCTTCACTAGCAGAACCATCAGTGATTGTTCCAATAACGGGTTCTGTAGTATAAGACCCATAGCATAAAGCCATTATGAATAAAACCACAAAACCTAATATAAAGTTATTAGTAACACCTGCTAAAACAATTATTAGTTTTTTATACCAAGGCTTATTATATAATTTTTTATCCTTTGCAACGGTTTTATCATCATCAACTTCTTCACCAGCCATAGCAACATATCCACCGATTGGAATTAATCTTACACAGTAAAGTGTTTCATCATTTTTTCTTTTAAAAGAAAAAAGTTTAGGCCCAAACCCAATGGAAAATTCATAACAGTGAACCCCAAACTTCTTTGCCCATATAAAATGCCCAAATTCATGTACAAACACAATTATGCCAAGCATTATTATAAAATATATTAAAGTAAGCATCATTACCTCCTAAAAAATACCTGATAATAAAATATATCCAATAACCACAAAAATAATACTATCTAACCGGTCTAATATTCCTCCGTGACCAGGCATGATATTAGAAAAATCTTTTATGTTATGATTTCTTTTTAAACTACTAAAAAACAAATCCCCTAATTGTCCTAAACTTGACAACAAAAACGTTACAACAACAAGAAATAACACACTAACGCTACTATCTATTGCAATATAATAAAACGTTGAAGCACAAAGCGTACCAAAAATGCCTCCAATAATCGCCCCTTCCCAAGTTTTACCAGGTGATATTTTAGGAGCTAGTTTATGTTTTCCAACTAAACTTCCCGCTAAATGAGCATAAGTATCAGTAAGCATGGTTATCAAAAAAAGATATATGAAAAACATTAAACTTTTTTCTCTAATGGCTGTAAACGTATAAAATACCGTTCCTATTAAAATGGTAGCACTAACAAGCTTAAAAGCATCATCAGCATTATATTTTTTATTATCATTACAATATATTACCGCCAAAAAAGGTGCTAAAAAAGCAATTAAATAATAACTTTCTCTGTTATCATCCATGTATACAAGTAATAGTGTTAAAGCGTATATTATAACATCTACGTACTTAGGTTTATTACGATAACTAGGCAAATCCAAAATCTCTTTCATCGCTAAAATGGCTAAAACACAAGCCGCCAACTTTAACCAAATGCCCCCTAATACAACAATAGGTATAAATATTATAAGAGCAACAATGGCACTAATAATTCTTTTTTTCACGTTCTCACATCCTTACCTTTTTATTATAATACATTTGCCAACTTTTAACAATAAATTATCAAACGATTTACAAAAAACAAAAATAAAAAAGACTTTTAAAAGCCTTTAGTAACTATCAATATTAATATTTACTTTCTTATTATCATGAATGTATGAACTTGCTTGAACAACCGTTCTTAAAGCCTTTGAGATAGCACCATTCTTTCCAATTACTTTTCCCATTTCAGCTTCCGGAACCATTACCTCAATTATTACTTCATCACTTTCACTTGGAAACTCTTTTACGGTTATGCCATCAGGATCACTAACAAGTTCTTTTACTATCATTTCCGTTAACTCAACTAACTTCATAATTATTTACCCTGTTTTTCTTTAGCAAACTTTGCCATAATTCCTTTTTTAGATAATAAGCTTCTTACTGTATCAGTAGGTGTTGCACCATTTTTTAACCATTTCATAACTAACTCTTCATCAATTTTTATCTCTTGAGGAGAAGTAAGTGGATTATAAGTTCCAACCGTCTCTATAAATCTTCCATCTCTTGGACTTCTTGAATCTGCTGCAACAATCCTATAAAAAGGTCTTTTTTTAGCACCCATTCTTTTTAATCTTAGTTTTACTGCCATTTTTATTTATTTCCTCCTTTGTATAAACTAATTCTATCATATGTAAATTAGCTTGTCAACTAATTTTGTTAACAGGTCTTAAAAAAACATTTAAAAAGGATTCTAAATAAAATCCTCTTTAACTTCTTCATCGATTTTGTTTATTACATCATCATCTTCAATGGTATCCCATGGATCCTCATCATCTTGTATTTGTACTTTAACTTTAGTATCATTTACTATTTCTATTCCAAGTTCTTTTTCAATATCAAATTCAATTACATCATCTTTTACTTTTACGTTACCACAAGTAGGTTGTTTTAGTACCCTTACGATTATGTCACTACCAGTAACTGATGTACCTGTTTTTGTTTTTATATTTAATGTTTCACTATAAGAAATATTCTTACTTGCAACCGCTGTTTTCTTATCATCATCATAAGAATACCATATGTTTATGTCATAACTCCCATCTATAATTACATCATCACCACTTACTGAGCCTTTGAATTCATGATTTATTACCCAACAACCTAGTATTGTATTTGCATTATGTTCAGCTAGAAGATTGTAATTATTCTTAAAATACTTTTTAGCTTTACCAATTACTGCTTTGGTTACGATTTCTTTAAACATCAGAATCTCCTCCTCGTTTTAACATATGCAAAAAAACTAAAAAAAGTGCCAATAAAAGCACTTTTATTCAGATTCTAATTTTTCTAGTAACTTTTTGGTTGCATCAATTGCTTTTTCTTTTAACGCAATGGCTGCATCATTAACAACTGGAGTTGCTTTTTCCTTAGTGTATTCAGCTAGTTCAATGGCATGTTTTTTTACACTGTCAGCCTTCTTTTTAGCAATTTTTAAAACCTTTTCTTTATCTAATTCTTTTAACTCATCTATTAATGAAATTGCTTTATCACTAATGGTATCCCTTACTTCCTTAACGTCTATTTCCTTTGCCTTTTCAATTAAGTCAACGGTTTTTCTTCTTAAATCACTTCTGGTTTCCTTACCAGACTTTGGTGCGAATAAAACGCCTAAAGTAGCTCCAAATAAAGCCCCCAAAAAGAACTTACCAGCATTACTCTTCTTCTTCGCCATCTTCCCGCTCCTTTCGTTTTTCTTCTTTTGCAAGTTTCTTTTTCTTCTTTTTAAAAATACTCTTAATAAACAACACTATAGAATCAGAAATAACCTCAGTTAAAGCTGATAATTTATCAGTTACCGAATCAACAATGTTAAACACCCCATTTAATGATTTTACTTTCTCATCAACATCATCAACGATTCTTTCAACCCTATTCATTGTTCTTATTACCTTAACGCATATTATTATAAGTAAAACAATAAGGATACATAATAATATATAAATAATAATCGGTAAATATGAACCTAAAAAATCTAGCATTAGTCTTCCTCCTTATTTTGATACATTGTATCGATCAAGTTAAATAAATCTTGCTCTTTCGTATCGTCATCATCATCTTCTATATTTACTTTTTGCTTTTGAGATTTTTTAGGCGACTTCACTTTTTCTTTTTCTTTATCAACATCTATTTCTTTAAAATTTACATTAGGTAAAATCATATCATCATCTTCTTCATCATCTAATGATGTACTTTGTCCATTTGCTAAAGTGATTTCCGTTTTTTGATCACCATGTTTTTTTTGCCTTGATAACTTTTCGTTTTTCATGTCGTTTTCTGCTTCTTCAATCGTTTTTTTACTAAGCCTTTTTATGGTGTTTTCTAATTCTTCATCAAGTTTACCATACGCTTTTTTTCTTACTTCATCAAAGGTTTTTTCTTCTTTATAATTACTAATTTTACCTGATTCTTTTTCTTCTTTAACCAAGTTACCATGACTATCTAACAAACCGTATATTGGGGAAATAATAGGACTAGGCTTAAACTTTTTCGTCTCTTCTTTTCTTCTACTACCTTGATATAAAGTTCTTTTAGGCTCTTCTTTTTTTATTGGGATGATTGGTTCTGGTTTTTTACTAGCAACCGCAAAATCATCATCATCAAACTCAGGAAATTTAAATTTCTCCTCGATTTTTGAAGCCCTAGGTTTAAGTGATGCTGTATTAGTTAAAACACTTTTTTCCTTTTCCTCTTCAAAATAAAGCTCTTCTATTTTTTCTTCCTCTTTTTTTACCGGTTCTTTTTTAACTACTTCTTTTTCCTCAATTTTCACCGTTTTTTTAGATGACTTTTTTGGAGTTTCCTCGTCTTCTTCATCAAATAAGAAACTTTTCATTTTATTTATCTTATTCATAAGTCCCATATTGATAATCACACCTTTCTTTCATTAGCTGTCAGAATCAGCTTCAGTTGCGCTTGTAGTTTCTTCTACTTCAATTTCCTCTTCGGGAGCAACCACGCTATCTTGACCATCATATTTATCATATTCTTCTACGTATTCAAGGAAGTTTCCTTCACTTTCTTTATTATCAAATAATTTATAAACTTCCTCATTTGAATCAAAGGCACCTTCTTCATATAACTTGGTAAGCAAAGAATCATTAAAGCTTACGCTAGATAATATATAACTTATATCCTCTAACGCAACGTTAAGGTCCTGTTCAGTTACGTACGTTTCTATTTTAGCATAATTATAGACCATTTGAACATATAAATTATCGTTATTCTTCGTTATTTTAATATATCCCGTTTTATCACCATACTCAAGGTCTTCATAATAATAAACATCTTCATCTTCAGTATAAGTGATTTCCGTTTTATAATAATAACTTACCACATCAACGTATAAATAATAAGTTATATCACTTCTTGTTAACACGTCATTATAATCACTTGAATCTACTCTTACAACACCTCTTGGGGCATAATACTTATAACCTTTTCCAACCTTATTATATAAATCTATATCTAAAGATAAAATTTTATCTATTATTTCTTCACTTGTTTTATTATCCATCCTTACTAAACTACAACCAGAAAGCAGAACTAAACAAAGAAATAATAATAAATATTTTTTCACTATCTCCACCTACTTTAAGTCAATTATATCAAAAAAATTAAAAAAATAAAACCTTTAATCTTCTTTATAAGCCTCAAGCCTACATATTTTAACTTTTTCAAGTACGAATTTTTTCTCATATTCAGTTTGTTCATTGTCTTTTACCATATTATTATATAAATCAAAAGTAACGTTTTTTAATGCATAACCATGCTTACATAAAGACTCAATAGAATACAAAAACAAGTCAACGTTATCCGTTTTTTGAATAATTTTTTTAGTTCCTTTAAATATGGTATCATACTTTTTTAAAAATAAGTTAGAAGTAAGTCTTCTTTTCGCATGTCTTTTCTTAGGCCATGGATCAGAAAAATTAAGGTATATGGTATCAATTTCTTTTTCAAACACCTCATCTATTTCATTAGCATCCATCTTAATTAATTTTAAATTAGGAATGTCCTTATCCATTAATTTTTGTACCGCACGCACTATTACACTATCATACATTTCAACACCAACATAATTAACGTTTTTATGTTTTTTTGCCATGGCGATGATAAAATCACCTTTACCCATTCCTATTTCAACACTAATTGGATTATTATTTTTAAATAAAGTATTATATTTACCTTTGTATTTTTTTGCATCTTTTATAACATAGTTAGAATTCATTATAATATCATTTGCATTCTTAACGTTTTTTAACCTCATAAGCACCACCAGAATAATTATACACCAAAACCTAAAAGAAACATATAATTAATTGAAAGCTTTTTAAAGGAAGGAGCAATTATGAATAATAACTTTATGCAACAATCACCATTTAACGGGATGAATTTTCCTTGTGGCATGATGATGTTTCCAAACTATATGAATGATAATTATAGCAATCTAGATAATCAAGTAAACCAATTAGAAAAGAAAGTTAAAACGTTAGAAAATAAAATTTTAAGATTAGAAAATTTATATCAAAACCAAGAAAACACATCTTACCAAACTACTCAAAATAACGAAGGTTTTAATGGAGAAATGTACATGATGTAAAAAAGTCTACGAAAAAACGTAGACCTTTTTTATTACTCCATTGATTCTATAACACTTTTTATATAATTTTCTCTTATTTCGTTTTCTAAATCAGAAACCGAAAGCGTTGATGACATATTAATTTTTTTCATCATCTCTTCTAATATTTTTTCTTTACCCTTGTCGGTAACATATTTTCTAGAACCATACCTAGAGGTAAATACGTAAAAATTATTCTTGTCAAAAAACTCATGAAATAATTTTTCTAAAAACTTTTCCATGTCTTCTTTAGTATCCATTTTATACCCAAACTCTATGTTTCTATTTACGGTGTTTCTAATTACATCATCAAACGAATCAGCTTCTTGTTCATCTGGTATATCATCATATTTTTCTTTAAAAAAGCGGTTAACGAAAACATCAGATATAGAATTTTCAAGTGTGTTTATATCTATGAAATTTCTCCAGTTAGGAACCAAATCATCTAATTCACTTACTAAGGTGTCATAAACCTCATTTTCATCAGCATCATAAAGTTTAGCTAAATTAACAGAGCCAATGCGCATTAAACTACTTACGTCACCTAAATTAACGCCCTCATCTGGAAACATGTTTTTAAAGGTTTTTTTTATCATGTAATCACAATACTCTTTAATGGAACTTACGTCCTCAATTTTGTTTTCGTTTAACTTACTTTGCATTTTAATAAATAAATCATTAAACATAATACCACCTCTACATAATATAGCTTAACACAAAAAATAACATTAATGTATATTACTTTTTATAAAACGTAAACAAAAAAGTAAATAATCATTTCGAATAATTACTTTTATTACTATAATTTTGATATTTTTCTAGTAAATCATCTGGTAAAACTCCATTTAAAACATCTAAATTATCATTTTCAAACGCTGATAAAAGATAATTTTTAAAATTTTCATTAACGTTAAGACTTTCTATTTTTCTTTTTATTTCGTCTGATATATCATTACTTTCATTAACCAAGTTCTTATCATAATAATCTTTTAATACTTTATTTTTTAAATTATCTATACCAATTTTATTTACTTCATTTTTAAATTCTGTTATACCAAGACCTAAAACATAATCTCTAGTTCCGTTTTTCTTTGAGAAAACATTTACATCATCACTTATTAATACCCTTTGTAATATTTGATTAGTTAAATTTACTACATCATCGTAAGTTTGGTATTTATAAGGTTCTTTTACAACGTAGTAATTTATCGTTTTTTCAATGGCATCAAATATATCTCTAACGCGAAAAAAGCCTTCAGTTGCAGCGTTAAACAAAACGTTATTATCAAGTATTTGATGAGCATTATACATCACACTTTGGGCCATAGATATTATTTCTTCTTCTACTTTTTCTTTACTATTACTCAAGGTGTAGCTACTAACATAATTGTTGTTATCAGTTTTTAAGTAAGCAATTTCAATTAGCTTTTTACAATTTTTTTTTATGTCATTAAAATCATTATCATTAATTTCAATAAGTTCTTTTAATATAGCATTATATAAATTATCCCTCATCTTAAACACCTCATTTACTTTTTTTAACTAATCTTAGTTTTTTTAAGAATTTATCACCAAAAATATCTTTAAACGCTCCGTTTTTAATCGTTAATGTAAAATATAATAAAGCTCCTACTAATGCATAAATTATAATTATTACAATAGATTGGAAAGTTCCGTTTACGTCAAGTGAGATAAATTGTTTCATAATAAGTAAAACAACAACCATTATAATAAGCGGGTATAAAAACCTAAACAATTTTTTAAAGAATTCCTTAATATTTAATTTAACTTCTTTATGAATTACAACAAGGTTAGTTATGAATGAAGTTGCAAGTCCTAATAAAGTTGCAAGCGTAGATCCCCAGAAAGGATATAATCCAATCATGTCAAATAAGTTCATTAAAGGGTATTGTAAAATAAATTTTACTAAAATACCTCCTATTATACTTAAAAACACGTTTTTAAACTTATTTAGTGACTGTGCAATAGAAACTGATGTGGTAAAAATACACCTAAATAAAGCAATAAAAATCGTAAAACAAAATACCTTAGGTCCCCAGTTAGAAGCTCCATAAAAAGCGTAAAAAACAGGTTTAGCAAGAATTGATAAACCAACTGCCATTGGCATAGTAACATATAATAACATTAAAAACGATTGATTTACTTTTCTTTTTACATCTTTATAATCTTTTTTTACAAAACTAGCGGTAATGTTAGGTACTAAACTTGTTATAAGACCAGTTGATATAGCTAAAACAACACTGTTCAACTTATTACCAGTTGTATTAATGACACCTAAGACACTTTCAGCATCTTTAGTTTTAAAACCTAAATTAGTAAGCCCTTTGATAATGGTTGTCATGTCAATGTAATCATAAACTGATAAAGCAAGACCAAAAGAGATAAAAGGAACTGAATATATTAATAATTTCTTTATTATCTCTTTATTAGTTATCTTCTTTTCCTCAGGTAGTTTCTCATCAGTTCGTATTATGTCTTTTTTATTTTTTCGTATTTTAATTAACAAGTAGATAAGTGCCGCAAGAGCTCCTAGTGTTGCTCCAAAAACAGCAATACCAACGGCGTTAGTAACACCTAAGTTAAATACTTTAATACATAAATAACTTCCCGCTATTATAACTACGATTCTAACTAATTGTTCTATTACCTGACTTATAGAAGAAGGTGCCATAAACTTATGACCTTGTAAATAACCTTTTGTAACACTTAAATAAGGAACTACAAGAATGGCTGTAGATATTATTCTAATTACAAAAGTAATGCTTTCTTTAGAGTTTCCTCCAGTGTTATCACCCATTATTTGATTAGCAATAAAAGGAGCTCCAAAAAACATTATGATAAACAAAACAATACCCAAACCAATAAGTAAATACTTACCTAATTTATAAGCTCTTTCTTTCGTATTATAATATTTTAAAGCATTATACTCACTAATTAACTTACTCATAGCCGGTGGAATACCAACGGTTGATAAAGATAAAAACAAATTATAAATAGTATATGCATAACCATATAAAGCAATACTAGACTCACCTATTATCGCATAAAAAGGAATAACGTATAGAATTCCTAAAATCTTAGTTATTACGATTCCCGCCGTTGCAATTATTGCACCATTTATAAAATTACTCTTTTTCAAATTACATCAACCCTTACTTATGTATATTATCATCGCAGAAAAACAATATAATTGTTCTTCTCCACAAACCGCAACTGACAATTGATATTTAATATCAACTATCTCTTTATCTGATATAAAGTCATTTATACTTTCTTCTAAATCACTTTCACAATCACAATCAAAAACCTTAACTTTCATATTATCACCAATTAAATAATAATAATTAAGTTTAAAGTTTTATGTCTTTTTTTGTACACTCTATAAATCATTATAGCAAAAATAACTTACCATGTTAATAATAAACAAAAGAAAAAAGCAAAGTAACTTGCTTTAATCAAAATTATTCAAAAAGTCATCGATGGTTAAAAACTTATCATCTATCTCTTTTAGTGATATTTCCTTTTTTGGCTTTGTGCTTTTATCAGGTGGTGATACCTCATCTTTTTCATCAGGTTTTTTATTTATTTCAGACGTTTTTTCTTCTTTAACTAAATAAACTACTTCATAAACTTCATTAACCTTTGACTTCATAATGGTACTACCGGTAGAATACCTATCCATTATTGGTATTTCAGTTAACTTAAATTCTTTTTTACCATTATTATTAGTTATAATAATATCATGTTTAGCATCTGATACATACACTTTCTTTATTTGTTGTGGATTACTTTTTACCTCTCTTAAAAGAAGTAAACCTCTTTTTGCACGAGTTGTTTTTTCAAACTCAGAAAGCTTAACTCTTTTCGCTAATCCCTTAGTAGTTATTACCGTAACATATTGGTCTTGGGTTTTAAACGTCATTGCACTTACTACTTCATCTTCTTTTAAGTTAATTGATTTAACACCCGATGCTTTAACACCTGAGGTTGGTATTTCTTCTTTATCATACCAAAGTCCATAACCTTTTTTACTCGCTACAAAAACGTTTTCATAAGAATTAACATCAACACATACAACCTCATCATTTTCTTTTAACTTAATACACATGATTGGTTTTGAATAACGTTGTACTTTAAAATCCTTAAGCAAGGTTCTTTTTACCATACCATTTTTAGTAAATATTATGATATCTTTATCATTAAAGTTTTTAACTGGTAATGCTTTTATTACTTCTTCATCTTGAAGTATTGGAACAATGTTACTTACGTGTTTGCCTAACTCTTTCCATTTCAACTCAGGAAGTTCATGAACTGGAATGTATAAGTAATTACCTTTATTGGTAAATAAAATTAAAGTATCAAGCGTGTTTTGCTCAAAAAGTCCAATTACATAGTCATTTTCCTTAACTTGCGTTTCCTCTGCTTCCGCTGCTTTATAAGATTTTTTAGAAACACGTTTTACATATCCTTCTTTAGTTACAACAACTATTACATCTTCTTTTGGAATCATTTGGGTTAAATCTATTTTTATTTCCGTTATTTCGTCTTTTATAGTTGTTTTTCTAGGTGTTCCAAACTCTTTTTTTATGTTTCTTAATTCTTCTTTAATTACCTTTTTAAGTTCGTTTTCATCATTTAAAATAAGTTCATACTCTCTTATTTTTTCTTCTAGGAATTTCATTTCATTTTCTACTTCTGTTATGTCAGTATTAGTTAGTCGGTATAATTGTAACATAACAATTGCGGTTGCTTGTTTTTCAGTAAAAGAAAATTCATTTTGCAAATTAACAATTGCATCAAGTTTATTTTTAGAAGCTCTAATAACTTTAATAACTTCATCTAATATACTAATCGCTTTTACTAAACCTTCTAAAATATGATATCTTTCTTTTGCATGCTCTAAATCAAATCTAGTTCTTCTTGTTACTACTTCTTTACGGTGTAAGATAAAAGCATCTAAAATAGAAAGTAATCCCACTTGTCTTGGTCTTCTTTGAACAATTGAAATCATGTTAAAATTATAAGATATTTGCATATCAGTGTTTTTAAGTAAGTAATTAGTAATTAAACTTACGTTTGCATCTTTTTTTAGTTCAATAACAATACGTAATTCACCACGAGAAGTTTCATCCCTTACTTCTAAAATACCATCAATTTTTTTATCTATTCTAATATCATTCATTTTCTTAACAAGGTTTGCCTTGTTAACTTCGTAAGGTATTTCAGTAATTATAATGTTGGTTTTTCCTTTTTCTTTTACAACATCATATTTTGATTTTACAACAATCTTTCCCTTACCCGTTTCATATGCCTTTTTTATCTCTTCTTTACCTTCTATTATCGCTGCCGTTGGGAAATCCGGACCTGGTAAAACCTCCATAATCGTCTCTAACCTTGAATTAGGAGAGTCTATTCTTTTTATCGTAGCATCAATTACTTCAGATAAATTATGAGGTGGTATGTTAGTTGCATAACCTGCTGATATACCAGTTGAACCATTAACAAGTAAATTAGGAAAAGCTGCCGGAAGAACAGTAGGCTCTTTTAAAGTATCGTCATAGTTAGGTGCCATTAAAACGGTATCCTTTGAAATATCATCTAATAAAACGTTACTTATCTTTGATAATCTTGCCTCGGTATAACGATAAGCAGCCGCCCCATCACCATCTATTGAACCATTATTACCATGCATATCAATGTAAGGGGTTTGCATCTTCCAATCTTGACTCATCCTTACCATTGCTTCATAAATAGATGAATCTCCATGAGGATGGTAATTACCCATTATTTCTCCTACCGCTTTTGCACTCTTACGATATTTTTTATCATAGGTGTTACCAGATTTATACATACCATATAAAATTCTTCTTTGAACAGGTTTAAGTCCGTCCCTAACGTCCGGTAGTGCACGGTCTAGTATAATAGTCTTACAGTATCTTCCAAAACGTTCACCCATTATTTCTTCTAAAGAATACTCTTCTATCCTTTGTAATACGTCTTTCATGATAACACCTCCTTACCTTAACATCTCATAATTATCTTCCAGTGAAAAATCAACGTTTTCTTCAATCCATTCTTTTCTAGGCTCTACGTTATCCCCCATTAAAATGGATACTCTTTTTTCTGCTAAAGCAACATCAGTTATTTTAACTTTAAATAAATTTCTTTTATTAGGATCCATGGTTGTTTCCCAAAGTTGGCTTGCATCCATTTCACCTAAACCTTTATATCTTTGTAAATCTTGAATTTTTCTTCCTTGAGTTATCTTTTTTAACTCTTCATCTGAGTATGCATAAACCTCATCTTTCTTAGAAAAAGTAATTTTATAAAGCGGTGGGTTTGCAATGTAAACCTTACCAGCTTCTAATAAAGGTCTCATGTAACGATAGAAAAAAGTAATTAATAAAACTTGTATGTGACATCCATCATCATCCGCATCCGTCATGATAATTATCTTATCATAGTTACAATCTTCTATGTTAAAATCAGAACCTACACCCGCTCCTATCGTATATATTAAAGTGTTTATCTCAGCGTTTTTATAAGCTTCATCAACACTTGCTCTTTCAGTATTTAAAACCTTACCCCTAAGCGGTAATATTGCCTGATATTCTCTATCACGGCCAGTTTTTGCGCTACCGCCGGCTGAGTCTCCCTCAACTATAAAAAGTTCGTTTTTCTTATTGTTTTTCCTTGTTGCAGGAGCAAGTTTATCACTTATGTTTTTTTCTTTACTATTCTTGTTTTTTCCTTTTCTTGCTTCTTCCCTTGCTTTTCTTGCAGCTTCTCTTGCAGCTTTACCCTTTAAAGCTTTATTTATGATATCGGTTGCAACGGTTTTATTTTCCTCTAAGAAAAATTGCATTTTTTCATAAACTATTTGTTCAGTTACCGTTTTTGCAAGTGGTGTTCCAAGCTTACCTTTTGTTTGTCCTTCAAACTGTAAAATATCCTCTGGAATCTTTAAGGAAAGTACCGCGGTTAAACCCTCTCTTACGTCTTGTCCTTCAAAATTTTTATCCTTTGCTTTTAAATAACCATTATTTTTAGCATAATCATTAAACACCTTTGTCAAAGCACTTTTAAATCCAACCTCATGACTTCCACCGTCTGATGTTTTTACGTTATTAACAAACGAAATCATGTTTTCGTTATAACTTTCGGTGTATTGCAACGCAAAAGCTACTTCAATCTTGTTTTTAACCGACTCAAAACCAACTACGTTATTAAGTGCTTTTTTACCTTCGTTTAAATATAAAACAAATTCTTCTAACCCATTTTCATAATGATAATGAGCTTCTTTTTCATCTTCTTCATCAATAACATCAATGGTAAGACCTTTTATTAAAAAAGCCGATTCTTGCATTCTTTCACATATGGTTGTAAACGAAAAAGTGGTAGATGAAAAAATACTATCATCTGGCATAAACCTTACCGTAGTACCCGTTTTACTTGTGTTTCCTATCTTTTTTAAAGGTTTATCTAAGCATCCTCCGTCTTTAAAGCTAATTTCATATTTACCGCCGTCACGACATATGGTTACCATCATCCATTTAGAAAGTGCATTAACAACACTTGCACCAACACCGTGTAATCCCCCCGATACTTTATAACCACCTTCTTGAAACTTTCCACCAGCATGAAGCACCGTGTAAATAACCTCAGGTGTTGATTTGCCAGATGAATGCATACCAACCGGAACACCACGTCCCTCGTCCGTAACTGATACCGACCCATCATTATGAATAATAACCTTTAGATAATTACCATAACCATTTATTACCTCATCAATACCATTATCAACTATCTCCCAAACAAGATGATGAAGTCCTCTTTTATCGGTTGAACCAATGTACATTCCAGGCCTTTTCCTTACTGCTTCAAGTCCCTCTAAAATCTTAATTGATGATTCATCATATTTAACAGCCATAAAAAAGCATCTCCTTGTCTATTTTCTTTAACCTATAAAGCATTATATCACAACAAAGTAAAAAAGTGCAAAATTCTTTACACTTTTTTACTTATATTTAAATCATAAGTATAAGACTTTGAAAATGCTATTACTGGTAACATAATAAAACCAAGCAGTACCATCAATACCCTATTAACATTAAACCTATCCGCAAGTCCAACTGCTAAAAAAATCCAAATAGCCAAACTTACAAGTACTAATATAACAGCAGGTACAATACCAATACCTGGTAATATTCCACCTACAGAAGAAAAAATAAATCTCATTGCAATTATCGCCCAAATAATTATCGGCCAAAATAACTTTGAATTACCTGTAGATACTTTACATATCAAATAAATATTGTATATCGGTATAAACATTTGCCACCAATGTTTACCCGCTTTTTCTAATATTTTTTCAAAGCAAATAAAATAGAAGAATAAAACAAATAATGATGTTAAACGGGCATAGACAAAAGCTAAAATTAAAGTGATTGTTAACAAAAAGTTTACTTCCGAAAGATTCGCAAACAAAGTAAGCTCCCATATTATGAAACATAATATAACAGCATGAATAACATAAAATAATATTTTACTAACCTTAGATGAAGAAGAACCCTTATCATTACTTGTAATATTTTCTTGATTCACACATTTAGGACAAGCCAATATAAACACTCCTTTACACCATTTTATTTCATCTTTATCATATCATTATTAAAATGTACTTACAATCAAAAAATAAAGCTATTTACAAACCTTATGTAAATAACAAATTAATCTAAATACAAATAATTATTACATGCATATTCTTTATTAAAGACAATACTTGTGATTATAACGAATGAAAAGATTATAGTTATTAATCCATATCTAAATAAAGAAAAACTAAGTAAAAATAAAAAAGCGAATGAATTACTGAACTCTACTCATCGCTTTCATAACTTGATTTATTTGTTTTTGAGAAGGAGTTCTTCCCATTTGTTGCATCATAACCTTTACCATTTTCTCATTTATTGGTGGATTTTTCTTTAAATATTTTTTCATAAAAGCACGTGATGCAAAAAATCCTACAATTAGTCCTATTACTAGTCCTATTACACACCATAAAATATTTCCCCACATAATTCATCTTCCTTTCAAATATATTTTACTAAATATTAGTAATTTACACAAGACTTTTTCTTATTACCTTATTAAGCCAGAAATAATCTTTATTATTAAAATCACAAACAAAAATATTTTCCTCATTAGATAACACAGAAAAAAACACACTAATATTTTGATTGGTTTTTATTTTTATATAAGTGTTATAAACGGTTAATTTGGTTTTTTCAACCCCGTCATCTAATACGTGTTTATTTAATATCTTAGTATAATTAACATCACTCATAAATCTTTTATATATTTTACTATTAACATCAGATTTATTGTATGCCGTTGCCATTTGTTCAAACAACCTATAAGATATTATAAAATCGTTTTTACTAGATTTTGATATTTCTTCTAACATTTTATAAAGATAATAAGTTTTATTATAATATAATTTCGAGAAAGAATCATTAATTTTAAATAGGTAGTATACTCTCATAAAAAAACACCTCTTTTATAGAATAATACTCACTCTATAAAAAAGATGTCGAATTAAACGTTTTAATTATGTTATTTTAAAAGTTTTTCAATTCTTTTATAAATAGTGTCATCATCAAGTTTTAGTTTTTCTAAAACATCGTTACTTTCACCAGAATAACCAAATTCATCTATACCCATTATGTATTTATCATTATAAACGTACTTATGCCATCCAAAACTAGATGCACGTTCTATGACAAACGTTTTATAACCCATTGGTAATACTTCTTCTTTGTACGTTTTTGATTGCTCTTCAAAAAGACGCATACAAGGCATTGATACCACTCTTATGTCCATTCCTTTTAAAGATAATTTTTCTGCTATCGAAAGTGCAAGTGATACCTCTGATCCCGTTGCAATAATAATTGCAAATAACTTCTTTTTTTCCTTTCTTATTACGTAAGCTCCTTTTTTTACACTTAAAGCATCAGTACAATCTAAATTAGGACACTTACCTCGTGATAAGACGATTGAAGACGGCTTATCATTATTTAAGATTACTTGCCAAGATCCTATTATTTCATTAGCATCGCAAGGCCTATATACATAATGATTAGGAATGCTCCTTAAACTTGCAAGTTGTTCTACTGGTTGATGTGTTGGCCCATCTTGCCCAATCATAACGGAGTCATGAGTAAAAACAAAAGTACTTGCAATATTCATTAAACTAGCCATTCTAATTGCTGGTTTTAAATAATCAGAAAAAGCTAAAAAAGTTGATGCAAAAGGTCTTAAACCAGATAGTGCTAACCCATTTATAAACGCTCCCATTGCGTGTTCCCTTACTCCAAAAAAGAAGTTTTTACCACCGGGATTATTTTTTGAAAAATCATTAAAGTTTTTCAAGTAAGTTTTACAAGAAGATGATAAATCAGCAGACCCACCTAGAAAACAAGGATAATTATCCGCAATTTTATTCATTACCATACCATTTATGTTTCTTAATTCGTCATCATTAAACTTGGTATCCTTAAACAATTTTGTTATGTCATACCTTTTATCAACACTTAAAGACTCTAAAAATCTTTTTGTTTCATCATCACTAGAATTAATATATGCATTATATTTGGTTTGCCATTTGTTTTTTTCATGAGTTACTCTATTTTTAATAAACAAAGACATCTCACGTCTTAAAGAACTAATGTTTGAAAATAAATCCGTATCAAGTTTTAATTTATCACGTAGTTGTCTTATATCCTCCTTTGTTAAAGGAGCGCCATGAACTTTATTAGTACCCTCTAAAATAGAACCTTTTCCAATGGTTGTTTTTATTTGGATAAAAGAAGGTTTATCATTTCTTGCTTTAGCCTTTGATATTGCCATATCAATTAAAATTGAATTATTACCATCTAAAACAACGTCTGTATGCCAACCCATAGCATCAAATCTTTTAAGTACGTCCTCACTAAAACTTTTATTTAAATCAGAGTCCAAAGTAACGTCATTTGAATCATATAAAACAATTAAATTACCAAGTTGTAAATGTCCCGCAAGCGAACATGCCTCATACGAAACACCTTCCATTAAATCCCCTTCTCCTACTAAAACGTAAGTTTTATAATTAAAAAGTCCATTAAATTTATTTGATAAAAAACGTTCTGCTGCCGCCATACCAACCGCAACAGCTATTCCTTGCCCTAAAGGTCCAGTAGAACAATCAACACCAGGTGTTACTCCAACTTCTGGATGTCCTGGAGTAATAGAGTCAATTTGTCTAAAGTTTTTTAAATCCTTAATTGATAGGTTAAAACCAGACATGTATAAGACCGCATACAAAAGTGATGAGCCATGACCTGCCGACATAATAAATCTGTCTTTGTTTAACCAATTTTCATCCGATGGATCAACCATCATGTGATTTTTATATAGCGTGTGTAAAATATGCGCCGCCCCAAGAGCTATTCCAGGATGACCACTTTTAGCTTTTGAAATTTCTGCTATGGAAAGTGCTTTAATAGCGTTTATTTCTTTTTCATCATTCATCTTAACAACCCTTTCTATCTTATAAACTAATTATAAGATAAAAAAGGTTTTTAATCAACTTTATTAAGCGTTAAAAACAACGGTTTTTTCAGATACTGTTTTACTTATCTCGCTTGGTCTTTCATAATTAATAACCCAAATTACGTTTATCAACGTGATAACTATGTAAATTAAAGCCACTCCCTTATAATCTTTTAATAATCTCATTTTACTTCCTCCTTTTCGTTTATTTACAACTTAATCTTATCACGAACAAATGTATGTGTCAATAGAAAAATTGAACAAATGTTTGACAATGTAAAGTAATTATGCTATTATATAAGCGTAATAAAAAGGAGGATTTATGCAAAAACTTACAAATAGACAAAAAGATGTTTTAGATTACATAAAAAGTTACGTTGCTAAGCACGGTTATCCACCGGCAGTAAGAGAAATAGGTGCTGCTTTAGGTTTAAATTCACCCGCTACCATTCAGTCTCATATAAACGCACTAGAAGCAAAAGGATTCATTAAAAAAACCAATTCAAAGTATCGTTCTTTAGAAGTTGTAGGAACAAATGAATACTTAAATGAGGACGTTGTAGAAGTACCACTTTTAGGTAAGATAACCGCTGGTAATCCAATAGAAGCAATTGAAACGCCTGATGAATATTTTAGTTTGCCAGCCTATTTAATACCTAATAATGAGGAAGTATTTACCCTAAAAGTAGATGGTGAAAGTATGATTAACGCAGGTATTTTAGATGGGGATATAGTAATAGTTCAAAGACAAAACATAGCTAGAAACGGTGATATAGTAGTTGCTATGACAATGGATAACGAGGTTACTTTAAAAAGGTTTTATAAAGAAGCAACGCACATAAGATTACAACCAGAAAATGATACGATGAAACCAATTATACTACCTAATTGTACCATTCTTGGAAAAGCAATTGGGTTATATAGAAAATTCTAAAAAAGAGAAACTAAACTTTCTCTTTTTTAGTTTCTCTAATCTATATAAAAACGCCTTATCATGCATCAGCGTTCTACAATAATATATGGTTTACAAGCAATTTTGTTAACCATATTTCACCTAAATAATAAGCATATTTTCTTGTAACTTAATATGTTACACTATTTTTAATATGTTCAATTTTTAAAAAATATACTATACAAATAAAAATTATTTTTATTTGTATTTTTAAATATATTTTCTTTACTTAAAAAAATTAAGAAAATTTATATATAAAAAAGAATTACTAAATCAATAATTCTTTTTATCTTCATGTAAATTAAAACTATAAGTTTTTACGTTTTTCATCACTTAATAATTCTCCAGTTGTAGAATAAATTGGAATATTACCATCAGTTAAAATATTGATTGCATCTATTAAAGTCGGGCTTTCAGAAAGATTGTATTTTGCTTTAAAGCCTAAATCAAAAAGTTTGGTAATCGTTTCATTTATTTGTTTATTTATATTTTTTTCTTTATTCATTTTATCAAAAAAATCTCCACTCAAACTTTTTTTTGATTTTATTAAATCAATTATTTTTTCCTTACTAAAACTAGTTTCAAAAGTTAAATTAATTTCATCAATAAGTTTAAGGGCATAATCATCAATAAAGCCTGTACCAATATCACCAAAAATATTTAATTGATTAATTGAAGTTTGTAAAAATTGTTCGGGTAACATAATACCAATTATATTTTCTCTTGGAACATGGTCTATAGCATATATTTCCCAAGGTATTTTACTTTCTCCTCTATCAGGAATACAATATAAATTACTTGTATCAATTACAAAACTTATACCGTTTTTTATATAAGAATTAAAAGCACCGAAATTATATGTTCCATGTATTGAAGGCGATTCAGAAAGTGATACATTAAAGCTACCATTGTAACCTTTAAAATTTCTTTTTAAACTTACACCTTTATATTGAGCTGCACTATATGAAAGAATCCCAAGTCTCAAAATACTTAACATCTTAAAATAATCAAAATTAATTCCATGAAAAGATATATTATTATTTTCTAAAATATTATCCATTAATTATCACCACATATATTATAACAAAAATTCAACAAATAGTATATTTTTTATATTATAGTAATTTATTTTTAGTTTATACGACAAATAAGTTAATTTAGAATTAGTTTTTTATA
The DNA here is from genome assembly GCA_964431705.1 of uncultured Muribaculaceae bacterium. GTDB lineage: Bacteria > Bacillota_I > Bacilli_A > RF39 > UBA660 > Aphodocola. The sequence goes on from CAYSJY010000012.1 coordinate 21,652, forward strand.
TCGTAAAGCAATATGTATATCATAATAAATGATAATCTACAACATTTTGTCATTTCTTACACAAACAATCATTATAGTTTTAATAACTTTCTTAAAATTCTTTTATTTACTATATTCAAGCATAAACATTAGTTTTCTTACCCTTAAGTATTAATTCTTTCAATTAATACACGTTCTTATCTTATACTTGTTTTTATATAATTTTATTTCAACACTTCCTTTTTGATCCGTTCTATAAACATTAGAATCACTTAAACGCTTTAACACCTCCTCATTTGGATGACCATAACTATTATTCTTACCTACACTTATAATAGAGTATTTGGGTTTAATAACATCAACAAAGTTTTCACTAGTACTTGTTTTACTTCCGTGATGTCCGATTTTTACAACATCAACGTTGTTAATGTTATAAGTATTTAAAATATTTTCTTCCACCACTGTCGTTGCATCACCCATCAATAATAGTTTTATGATATTAAAATCCGCATACAAAACAATTGAATTATCATTTTCATCATCATATACTTCATTATTCAAAAAATAAAATTTATTATTACCCAACTTTAATTCACTTACGTTTTGATAATATTTTATTTTCTTTTTTTCAAGTATATTAATAAGTTCTAACTCATTTTCATTATATTCTCCCTTATTAAACACTACTTTTTCTACTTTTATATCATTAATTAAACTAATACTTTCTCCCATATGATCATAATCTCCATGAGTTAAAATAAGTACGTCCACTTTATTTATTCCATAAGAATTCAAATAAGGAACTATCTTATTTGTCGCTATCGAACCATTGCTATAAAAGTTACCACCGGTATCAACTAAAATAGTTTTCCCTTTAGGTAGTATAATAACCGTACTATCCCCTTGCCCAACATCTAAAAAAGTAATTATCGGACTTGTTATTAAAAACTTTGCATTTATATTTATTATTAACATAATCAAATAAATAATTATCCATTTTCTATTTACCTTAATAGATAAATAAAGCATTAAATAATAAATAATGATTATAATAATATTTGGTTTTGAGATAACAAATGAAAACATCTTAAAATCATCAAGAAATAACGTTACCTTCTCAAATGCATATGAAACCATATAAAAGAACTTATCAAATAATGGAATACTAAAAGTTATTAAGCTTAACGGAAATATAAAAAATGATACTAATGGAACAAAAATAATATTAAACAAAATGGATAAAACATTTATCTTAAAAAAATTATAAGCAAGAATGGGAACTGATGCTAAAAAACTAATTAAAGATATTATAACGGATTTATTCAAATAATTTTTGCCTTTTAATTTATCACTTATTAATATTATAAAAAAAGTAATGATTAAGGAAAACATAAGTCCTACACTATAAACCAAATAAGGATTAATAATGAATAAAACAAAGGCCGTAAGAATAATTAAATTAACGCTTTTTAAACCAAACTTAAATTTTTTATTTAAATACGATAAAATCATAAATAAAACACATCTAACTAAAGATTCTACAAAACCTGTTATAAATAAAAAGAAAAACAAAAATAAAAATAAAACAAAATATTTTAATTTACTTTTTTTAAACAAAAAATTAATTATTACCAAAAACACAGAAACATGAGTTCCAGATATGGCTAGCAAATGACTTATTCCTATATTAGAATATGCATCTTTAACATCATCACTAATTAGTGTGGTATCACCAATTATAAATGCTTTTAAATAACTTTTTGATTGATATTTATTGATATGATTAATTATCTTATTTTTTATAATGTAAAATACGTTATTTGTTTCAGATACCTCATCTACATTACAACTAGTACATATTTCCTTTATGTTTTTAGATAAAAGATATTTTCTATAATTAAATAAATTAAATATGTTATTATCACTTGGGGTTTTAAATGAACCAGTTACTTTAACTATACTTCCATAATCAAAATCAACACTCTCATAAATTGTTATTCTATATTTTTGTTTTTCTTTTACATCGATTACTGTTTTATTATCTTGTTTTTTTACATAAGTAATTCTACCTATTATAGTTTTTTCATTTTCATAATACGTATTATCATCTAGTGTAAACATTAAACTAATTCTCAGTAATGCTATTATAAAAATTATAAATAAAATTATTTTTTTATTCATTTAAATAGTTATATCATCCTTTATTTTTTCAAAAATAGCATCACCTATTCCAGAGACGTTTTTTATATCTTCTATACTAGTAAAAAGACCATTGCTATTTCGATACTCAATTATTGCTTGAGCCTTAGCTTCTCCAATACCAGAAAGCGTCATTAATTCTTCTTTAGTCGCAGTATTTATTGACACTTTACCCGATACTGTAACATCAGTAGAAGTAGTATCATTACTTGAAGTAGAATCAGTTACATAACAACCATCATTGTTACTATCAGGACAAACACACTCATAAGAAGCACATGTAATTTCACTTACATCCTGTTTTTTCATATAATTTTCTATTTCTTCTTTAGTATAAATAATTATAAACATTTCATCTTCTAATTTTCTACTTAAATTTATGTTTACCGTATTGGCATCTTCTGTTAATCCACCGGCCAAATTTATTACATCTATTATTCGTTTTCCAGTTTCTAACTCATATACACCAGGTGATGCAATAGCACCTTTAATATCAACGAAAACCGTTGAAGTAGAATCATCACTTTCATTATTAACGTCTTCTTTTTCTTCAGTAACAGTCAGTTTTTCATCACTTGACGTAGTAACAGTACTACTTCTATTGTAAACATAAACACTAACAAAAATAACAATCGCACAAAAAAGAATTAAAAAATATTTATAATATCTCTTGAAAAAATAAACCATTTATACCTCCTTTCACATTAATTATTAGCTATATTTTTTTAAATTACCCTATAAA
>CAYSJY010000013.1:0-3866 GCA_964431705.1 uncultured Muribaculaceae bacterium
ATTTTTCCGCTAATGTTTAAATATTTTTAGGACATTTTCCTAAATTATTGACACTTTTAGCTTTCATATTTTTTTAACCATGTTTTTTATTCAAGAATAGTTTTTTAACAAATACCACTGATTTTTAGTGAACTTGAAATTTATTTAATGGAATTTAGTGAACCTTCAAAATTAGATACTTCCCCTTCTCGTGTTGAATATCCCTCATCCGAATATGTATTTCCACTCTGGTCAGTTGCATATACATTTTCACAATTAATATATCCCGTAAACATTTCATCAGTAGAACTAGGATTAACCACTAAAAAACCATCACATGTACCAGATCCATTCGGGTTTTCAATTTCAGAATCTAAATATCCTGCTTCAACCAACGTACTTACTGAAATTTTAAATACACTACCTTTTTTAAACGCATCCATAAAAGCAGAAGAATCTAGCGAAGATTCATAACTATAAATCATGGCTCCCAAATCAGTGATTGAACTTTCTATTTTTTTTGCCTCTTCTACATTCGCTTTCTTTTTTTGACTTGATACGTATGTACCTGCTATAACCATAATTATTCCTAACACAACTATTACAGCAAGTAACTCAATTAAAGTAAAACCTTTTTTCCTCATGTTTTTATCCCTTTCTTTTTTGAATTTTATAATCTACTTTTAACAGTAACTTAGTTGGTATTACCTTGCAAGCTAACACCATTAATTTATTAATAAAACTAGGTATGATAACCGTTTTACCCTTAAACATTTTTTTAACGGCGTATCCAGCGACATAACTGCTAGATAAAGCCTTAAACGAAAAACTAACGTTTGCAACCTTATTAAAATTTGTCTCTACTGGACCAGGACATAAGCATGATATTTTTACTTTTGACTTTTTATGCTTTAATTCTTGATAAATAGCCATTGTAAGATTATAAACGAAAGACTTCGTGGAATAATAAACACTCATCAAAGGTCCAGGTAAGAATGCCGCGGTTGAAGCTACGTTAAGAATGATACCTTTATCTTTTTTTATAAATTCTTTTAAATATAACTTAGTTAATATTAAAACGGCATTCACATTGAGTTCAACCATTTTTAATTCTTTATCTAAATTAGTATTAAAAAACTCACCAAACACTCCAAAACCAGCATTATTAACCAATATATCAATGTTTTTATACTTATTAAATAACTTTATGCACTCATCTTTATTTTGCAAATCAGCTTTACATACTTCGGTTTTTGAACCTAATGTATTAGCTACTTTTTTTAATTCATTTAGATTTCTAGCAACCAAAATAACTTCATAACCTTTGTTATGTAACTCAGTTGCAATAGCTTTACCAATACCACTTGATGCTCCAGTAATAAGTGCTCTCATTTATTATCACCTTAATTATTATACTACATTATAATTAAAAAAAACAACATCATTTATAGATGTTGTAAAAATTAGTTCATATCTTTTTTAATTTTTATTTTTATACCATACCTGCTAAATAATAGAATAATTTATTCTTTTTGTTAAAAAAGTACAAAAAAAGCAAAGTTTATCACTTTACTTTACGTCTTGGTCAACTAGCTCTAATATAACCATTAAAGCATCGTCACCTTGTCTTTCATTTAATTTAAGTATTCTAGTGTATCCACCGTTTCTATTCTCATAACGTTTAGCTAAGTCATCAAATACTTTCTTAACAGCTTCATTATCGTTATGTAAAAAAGCAAGTGCATTACGTCTAGCAACTAAGCTACCCTTTTTACCATAAGTAACCATCTTATCGAAGAACTTACGTACTTCTTTAGCACGAGTTACAGTTGTTATTATACGTTCTTTTTTAATTAGTTCCTTAGTTAAATTAGCAAGCATAGCTTTTCTGTGCTTATTATCACGTCCTAATTTTCTGTAAGCCACTTTTATTCCTCCTTACTTTTTAGTCTTCATTTTTAAATGAGAATCCCATTTCTTTTACTTTATCAATAACCTCTTTTAATGATTTCTTACCTAAATTACGAATCTTCATCATTTCGCTTTCTGATTTTTGAGTTAAATCTTGTAATGTATTAATGTTAGCTCTTTTCAAACAGTTATATGCTCTAACTGAAAATTCTAATTCATCAATAGACATTTCAAGTGCTTTAGTTTTAGAGTCATCTACGTTTTGCTTCATAAGACCAGTTTCGTCAGCAATTTCATTTAACTCAGTTAAAATTTCAAAATGTTCAATTAGTATTCTTGATGCTAGAGCAATTGCCTCTTCCGGCTTCATAGAACCATTAGTCCATACTTCCATGGTTAATTTATCATATGAATCATCTTGCCCAACACGAGCATCTTCTACTTCATAATTAACTCTTTCAATAGGTGAGAAATTAGAATCCATTGCAATGGTATTTAGTTTTGCATTACCTAATAATTTTTTATTAACTTCAGCTCTTGCATAACCACGACCATTATAAACGGTCATTTCCATGTTTAATTTACCACCTTTTACAATGGTTGCTATTTCTTGTTCTGGATTTACTATTTCAACGTCAGCATCTTTTTCAATGTCAGCAGCCGTTACAACACCTTCATGACTAACATTTAATTTTAAAACCTTAGGCTCATTAGTATGGTTTTTAACAACTACATCTTTTAAGTTTAATACGATTTGAGTTACGTCTTCAATCACACCTTCAATTGTTTGGAATTCATGCAAAACACCCTCTATATAAACGCTAGTTATTGCATCTCCTGGTAATGATGATAACATTACTCTTCTAAGTGCGTTACCCAAAGTTGTTCCAAAACCTCTTTCTAAAGGTTCAATTTCAAATTTTCCATAATTTTTTGTTTCTTCATATTCATTTACTTTAAATGTTGGTTTTTCGAATTTTATCACGTAAATTCACTCCCTTTTCTTAAATTATCCACGTGGACGTTTCGGTGGACGACAACCGTTATGTGGTACTGGTGTTACATCAGTAATTGAAAGAATTTCTAACCCTGCAGTTTGAAGTGATCTAATTGCAGTTTCTCTTCCTGATCCTAAGCCTCTTACAAAAACATCTACTTTTCTCATACCAGAATCATAAGCTACTTTACCAGCTGCCTCAGCACTCATACTAGCTGCATATGGAGTTTTCTTCTTGCTTCCTTTAAAACCTGAAGTTCCACTTGAAGCCCATGTAACTGCGTTACCATCTTTATCAGTGATGGTTACAATCGTATTGTTAAAAGTTGAATATATGTGAGCCTGTCCCTCAGGGATATTCTTTTTAACTTTACGTTTTCTTGATTTGTAAGCCATATTAATCCTCCTTTTTTACTTTTTCTTATTAGCTACGGTTTTATTTCTTCCCTTACGAGTTTTCGCATTACTTCTAGTAGATTGTCCTCTTACAGGTAACCCACGACGATGACGAATTCCTTCATAACAACCGATTTCCATTTTAGTTTTAATGTTCATTGAAACTTCTCTTCTTAAATCACCTTCAAGTAGGTAATTATCTAATTCCTTACGAATGTTAGAAATTTCTTCATCTGTTAAATCTTTAGCTTTAGTATCTAAGTTAATGTTTAACTTTGTTAAAATTTTTCTTGATAATTTTCTTCCAATACCATGAATATAAGTTAAAGCAACTTCTATTCTTTTATTCTCTGGTAATTCAACGTTTTTAATACGTGCCATATACTTTTGCACCTCCTATTATCCTTGTCTTTGTTTGTGTTTTGGGTTTTCACAAATAACCATAACCTTACCATTACGTTTAATTATCTTACACTTATCACAAATTTTTTTAACTGATGGTCTTACTTTCATCTTTATTTCCTCCTATCATTTTCTATAGGTTATACGCCCACGTGTTAAATCATACGGTGAAATTTCTAAA
>CAYSJY010000013.1:3876-23804 GCA_964431705.1 uncultured Muribaculaceae bacterium
TGGTAAGATACGAATCTTGTTCATTCGCATTTTACCAGAAACGCGGGCTTCTACAGTATGTTTGTTTTCTAATTCCACCTTAAAGTCTCCACCTTTTAAAAGTTCTACAACTTTCCCTTCGACTTCAATAACATCGTCTTTTTTAGCCACTAATATCACTCTCCCGTTAATATTTCATAACCATCTTTAGTAACTAAAACCGTATGCTCAAAATGAGCAGATGGTTTTTTATCTAAAGTTGTTATTGTCCAGTCATTATCTTCTACTACGACCTCGTCTGATCCTAAATTAAGCATTGGCTCTATTGCTATTACCATACCCTCTTTTAAGATTGGACCAGTGTTTTTTTCTCCATAATTAGGAACGTCTGGTTCCTCATGTAAGTGATTACCAACACCATGACCGCATAATTCTCTTACTATTCCCAGGTTATGCTCGTTTGCATATTTTTCAACTGCATAACCGATATCACCTATTCTAGCCCCTGGTTTAACCTGCTTTATACCTTCCCATAAAGCTTTATTTGTATGCTCCATTAAATACTTTTTATCATTATCTATTTCTCCTACGGCATAACTCCATGCAGAATCACCATGATAACCTTTGTACAAAGCTCCTATATCTATAGATACTATATCACCTTTTTTTAAGCATCTGTTATGGGGAATACCATGAACAACTTCTTCATTTATTGAAATACACGTTGCACAAGGAAAACCCTCATAACCTTTAAAGGAAGGTTTTGCACCTTTACTTATTATAAATTTTTCTGCTTCGGTGTCAATATCTAAGATATTTACCCCAGGCTTAATCATAGGTTTTATGTGCTGATGAGTCTGGTATACAATGTTACCTGCTATTTTCATTAGCTCTATTTCTCTTTTTGTTTTAATGCTAATCATTTATAATCGCCTTACTCTTCCAATAATTTTACAGCTTCATCAAAAGTGTCATATTTACTTTCATAAGCTTTAATTTTTCTTAAAACACCTTTTTTATCATAATAATCATAAAGTGGCATAGTCTTTTCTATATACTCATCAAACCTTTTATTAAATGTTTCTTCACTATCATCAGATCTTTGTATTAACTTTTCACCACAGTCATCACAAACACCTTCATTTTTAGGTTTCATTTCTTCAGAAAATTTATTGTAAATTCTGCCACATTTTGGACAAGTAATTCTCGAGCAAGCTCTTTTAATTGCCATTTGTTTATCAACTTCTATATATATTACAATACCTAAATCTTTTTTAAGATCTTTTAACAATTCATCATATTTTAAAGCTTGTTCAAGGGTTCTTGGAAAACCATCTAAAATGTATCCGTTATCACTATTGGACTTTTTCATATGATTTTCAATTAGCTTTAATATTAAATCATCAGGAACAAGTTCTCCAGCTTTCATTAAGCTTTCTGCTTTTTTTCCCAACTCAGTTTTATTTTTTACTTCTTCTCTTAATAAATCACCAGTTGATATATGTTCATACCCATATTTTTCTTGTAGCATTTCAGATAAAGTTCCTTTACCGGCAGCCGGTGGAGCTAAAAATATTATGTTTTTCATTATCTTCTATAATTCCTTTCATATTTTCTTGCCTTCATGGTACTTTCTATTTGATTGTATGTTTCAAGTGCAACCCCAACTACGATTAAAAGTCCAGTACCCCCAACCGTTACAGTTGTAGGTAAACTACTTAAGTTTGAAACTATTATAGGAAGCCCAGCAATAATAATCAAAAATAATGCTCCTAAAAAAGTTGTTCTAGATAATACCTTAATAATGTATTTTTTAGTTTCATTACCTGGTCTTATCCCTGGTATATATCCACCTTGTTTATTTAAATTCTCGCTTAATTCTTTAGGTCTTAAGCCAGAAGCCATAAACGTATATAGATAAGTAAACAATATAATTAATACTATGTACAATATAAATCCTGTTACGGTATTATAATTTATATAACTATTTACGAATAATGAAAATGAATCATTATTAATAAACGCAGCAATAAGTGATGGAATTGATATTAAACTAGATGCAAATATTACTGGCATAACCCCTGCTGAGTTTAGCTTAAAGGGAATATAACTTTGCTTTGCACCATATGCTGTTAAAGTCTTATTTGAATATTGAATAGGTATTCTTCTTTCAGACTTTTCAATAAATACAACCCCGACTATTATAACCAAATACACAAGTACAAACAAGATGAATTTGGTTACTCCAAGTGCTATTTCTTGAGTTGTATCGCCAACCACAAATGAACCAAATGCGTCACCCATCATGCTTGGAGTACTAATTAAAATACCCGCCATGATAATCATTGATATTCCATTACCAACACCCTTACGAGTTATTTGATCACCTAACCAAAGTAGGAAACACGTTCCTGCTGTTAAAATTAACGTAGTTGTTAGATATTCAATTGATGTTGCACTCTCACCTAAAAATGAGAATGACATTACAAGACCTTGTAAAAAAGCAAAAGCAATTCCTAAATATCTTGTAATTTTATTTAATTTAACACGTCCAGTATGTCCTTCTTTAGCAAGATTTGAGAAGTATGGAATTATATCCATTTGAAGTAATTGAACTATTATTGATGCATTAATGTATGGAGTAACACCAAGTGCAAAAATAGAAAAGTTCCTAAGTGATCCACCGCTCATTACGTTTAATAATTCCAAAAAACCTAAATCTGATGTTATATCCTCAGTCCCTGGAACACGAATATTTGTTCCGATTTTATAAATAAATAATATTAATAAAGTGAATAATATTTTTTTTCTAACATCTTTGTTTCTAGCTGAAAAGATTTCTTTAATGCCTTTAAACATTTTAGATCACCTCAGCTTTTCCACCTTTTTGTTCTATCTTTTCCTCGGCAGTTTTAGAAAAAGCATGTGCCCTTACAACAAGTTTTTTGTTTAAAGTTCCGTTACCTAATACTTTGATGCCATATAGTTGTTTTTTAATTATTCCCATTTCGAATAATAATTCTGGAGTTATTTCCGTTCCGTCTTCAAACTTGTTTAAGTCTGATACGTTTATTGTAGCATAAGTTTTTTTAAACATTGCGTTAGAAAATCCACGTTTTGGAAGTCTTCTGTACAAAGGTAATTGTCCACCTTCGAAAACAACGCTAACTCCACCACCGCTTCTTTTGTTTTGTCCGTTTTCTCCTTTACCACTTGTTTTTCCAGTACCACTACTAGAACCACGACCTAATCTTTTAACACTTTTTTTAGAACCTTCATTATACTTTAATTCATGTAATTTCATTATCCTAATATCTCCTCTTTAGATTTTCCTCTTAATTCAGCGATATGCTCTAATGATTTTTGTGATTTTAAAGCATCAATCGTTGCTCTTGCAGTATTTATTTGTGTGTTAGATCCAAGTGATTTTGAAATAATATCTTTAACTCCAGCTAATTCTAAAATTGCACGAACAGCACCTCCTGCAATAATACCAGTACCAGCTACAGCAGGTTTAATCAACACTTTAGCAGCACCTGATTTTCCAATTACATCATGAGATACGGTTCTTCCTTCAACTAAATCTATTTTAATAATTTTATTTGTTGCATCTGCAATTGCTTTTTTTATAGCATCTTGAACTTCGTTTGCCTTACCAGTTCCAAGGCCAACTTTTCCTTTTCCATCCCCAACTGCAACACATGCAGCAAAACGAAGATGACGTCCACCTTTGGTAACTTTTGTAACACGATTAACAGAAATAACTGTTTCGTTATATTCTTTTTCACGTGGTTTGCTATTTCTTCTTTCCATCGTTACCCTCCTTTAGAATTCTAATCCGTTTTCACGAGCAGCATCTGCCAATGCTTTAACGCGACCGTGATATGAGTATCCACTTCTATCGAATACTACTTTTGTAATTTTTGCTTTTTTTGCTTCCTTTGCAATTAAAGCCCCTACAAGCTTACTTGCTTCTACGTTACCACCGTTTTTAATATTTAAACTTTTATCTAAAGATGATGCACTTGCAAGTGTTACACCTTTTTCATCATCAATGATTTGACAACTAATGTTATTTAAAGATCTAAATACACATAACCTTGGTAACTCGCTAGTTCCAATTACTTTTTTCCTTATTCTAGCATGTCTAGCTTTACGAGCTTCATTACGTGATGTTTTTTTAATCATTGTAATAATCTCCTTTTCTTATTATTTAGAAGCTTTTTTACCTTCCTTACGACGAATACGTTCGCCCTTGTATCTAATACCCTTACCTTTATATGGTTCAGGTTTTCTTACCTTTCTTATTTCAGCTGCGAACTTTCCAACCTTTGCCTTATCGATACCTTTTACGGTTATCTCTGTTGTGCTAACAGAATCAACGGTTAAATCTTCTGGTATTTCTAACAAAACCTGGTTAGAATGCCCAGCCCTTACTTCAAGTGTTTTTCCTTTTAAATCAAAGCGGTAACCAACACCAATAATTTCAAGTGATTTTTCAAAACCATCTTTAACACCTTTTAACATATTAGCTATTAAAGCATTCGTTGTACCATGCATTTCTCTAGCCTTTTTTGTTTCATTATTTTTAGTAACCTTAATTTCATTATTATCTATGATAACACTAATATCATTACTTATTGACATTGATAATTCACCTTTTGGTCCCTTAACGGTAATCACTTCATTATCAATAGTAACAGTAACCCCATCTGGTACTGTTAAAATCCTATTTCCAATACGACTCATTTTAGTTCCTCCTTATGAATTACCATATGTATGCTAATACTTCTCCACCAAGGTTTTGCTTTTTAGCTTCTTTTCCAGTCATAATACCTTTTGATGTAGAAAGAATTGATATTCCAAGTCCATTTAAAACAGTTGGAATTTCCTCTTTTTTAGCATATACACGTAAGCCTGGTTTTGATATTCTTTTCAAACCAGAAATTACCCTTTCTTTATTTTTTCCATATTTTAACGTAATGATTATGTTATCTTGTACTTGTCCTTTTTCTTTTTTATAATCAGTTATAAATCCCTCATCTTTTAAAATTTTTACAATTTGTAATTTAATATTTGATGATGGAACAACAACTTCTTTATAATGCATTTGATTAGCATTACGAATACGCGTAAGTAAATCTGCGATTGGATCTGTTACTATCATATGAATCCTCCCTCCTAGTTTCTTTACTACCAACTTGACTTTCTAACACCAGGAATTTCACCTTTATATGCTAGTTCTCTAAAGCAAATACGACAAATTCCAAACTTTTTCATAACTGAATGTGGACGGCCGCATCTGTTGCAACGAGTATATTCTTGTACTTTATATTTTTTTGGTTTTTTTTGTTTTACAACCATACTTTTCTTTGCCATGTATTTCCTCCTTACTTACTTTCTAAAAGGTAATCCAAAACCTTTTAACAAGTCTAGTGCCTCTTCATTAGTTTTTGCAGTTGTAACGAAAACTATGTCCATTCCACGTGTTTTCACAACTTCATCATATACTATTTCAGGAAATATTGTTTGTTCTTTAACTCCTAATGTATAATTTCCTCTTCCATCAAAAGCCTTTGGGGAAATGCCTCTGAAATCACGCACACGTGGTAATACTATTTTTATTAATTTTTCTAAAAACGTATACATAACTTCACCACGAAGCGTAACCTTGCATCCAATTGCTTGCCCTTCTCTTAGTTTAAAACCTGCAATTGATTTTTTCGCCTTCGTAATAACAGGTTGCTGTCCAGTAATCTTATAAAGATCATTTACCGCAGCGTCTAATAACTTGCTATTAGAAGTTGCATCACCCACACCTATATTAACTACGATTTTTTCTAGTTTTGGTACAGCCATGACAGTAGTGTAATTGTACTTTTTAGTTAATTCTGGAACTATTTGTTCTTTATATTCTTTTTTTAAACTGTTCATAGTTACCTCCTTTAATCTAAATTAGATCCTGATTTTTTAGATATTCTAACTTTTTTACCTTCTTTATTTTTTTCCATTGCTATTCTGGTAGGCTTTTTAGTTTTAGGATCAATTATCATAACGTTAGATACGTGAATATAAGATTCTTTATCTATAATTCCTCCGTTTTGATTTTGTCCATCTGGTTTAACATGTTTTTTAACCATGTTAACACCTTCAACTAAAACTTTATCACTTTTTTTAGCGATGATTTTACCTTCTTTACCCTTATCTTTACCAGTAATAACAACAACTTTATCTCCAACTTTTAAATTCATGATTTATCCTCCTTAAAAGGTCTATAACACTTCTTTTGCTAACGATACAATTTTCATGAAATCTTTATCACGTAATTCTCGTGCTACTGGACCTAAAACTCTTGTTCCAACTGGTGTCTTATCATCTTTAATAATAACACAAGCATTATCATCAAATTTAATGTAAGAACCATCATCTCTACGCATTCCAAACTTGCTTCTAACGATAACCGCTTTTACGACTTTACCGCTTTGTATATTACCATTTGGAGTTGCTTTTTTTACTGTTCCAACTACTATGTCACCGATGTTTCCAGTCTTACGGCCACTTCCACCTAAAACTCTTATAACCATTAGTTCACGAGCGCCAGAATTATCAGCAACTTTTAAACGACTTTGTTGTTGAATCATAAACGTTTCCTCCTTCTTAATTGTAAAGTGCCTATAAAATTACGGCTTCTTCAACTATTTCCACCAAACTATATCTTTTTGTTTTAGATAAAGGCTTTGTCTCGACAACCTTTACAATATCACCTAACTTAGCCTTGTTTTCCTCATCATGTGCCGTGTATTTTTTAGAGTATTTAACACGTTTTCCATACTTAGGATCTTTTCTATAAGTTTCAACTAAAATTGTAATGGTCTTATTGTTTTTTGCACTTACAACTTTTCCTGTTATTTCATGCCTTGTATTTTCCATAAATAACCTCCTTAAGCTTCTTTTCTTTCAGCTAAAATAGTTTTCATTCTAGCTACGTCTTTTCTTAATTCATGTAATTTTGAAGGCTTTTCTAAATTTCCTGTTGCTTGCTGCATGCGCAAAGTAAAAATCTCATCTTTTAGCTCTTTTATCTTGCTTTCGATTTGTTCAGTGGTAAGTTCTCTTATTTCCTTAACCTTCATTTTTTTCACCACCATTTTCTCTCATTACGAATTTACATTTAATAGGTAATTTATGCATTGCAAGTCTTAATGCTTCACGAGCCACTTCTTCTGATACTCCTGAGATTTCAAACATTATTTTTCCTTTTTTTACAACTGCAACCCAAGAGTCCGGATTACCTTTACCTTTACCTTGACGAGTTTCTAAAGGTTTTTTTGTTAATGATAGGTGAGGGAAAACATTAACATATACTTTTCCACCACGTTTCATGTACCTTGTCATAGCAACACGTGCTGCTTCTATTTGCTGTGCGGTAATCCATGCACCATCTTTTGCCATTAACCCATAATCACCAAAATGTAATTCTGTGTTACCTTTAGCTTTTCCTTCATAATAAATTCTGTGAGGTTTACGATATTTAGTTCTTTTTGGCATTAACATCACGAGCACCTCCAGTTTTCTTTTTTGAAGGTAAAATCTCACCTTTATAAATCCAAACTTTTACACCGATTTTTCCATATGTTGTATCAGCCTCTGCTGTTGCATAATCAATGTCAGCTCTTAAAGTATGTAAAGGCGTAGTTCCTTCATTATAACCTTCACTACGAGCTATTTCAGCTCCATTTAAACGACCAGAACACAAAGTTTTTATTCCCTTTGCTCCAGCTTTCATTGTGTTTCTAATAGCTCTTTTTTGAGCCATACGATAAGAACCTCTGTTTTCAATTTGACTAGCAATATTATTAGCAACTAATTTTGCATCCAAATCCGGATTCTTAACTTCAATAATAGATATTTGTACGTTCTCACCAACTAATTTATTGATTTCTTTTTTTAGCTTTTCTATTTCTTCACCACCATGGCCTATTACGACACCAGGTTTCGCAGTTGAAATTTTAACCTCTGTTTTCTTTCCAGTTCTTTCAATTGTAACAGAAGAAACAGCAGCGTTTTTCAACTTTTTTTCTAAGTATTTACGAATTTTTAAATCGTTTCCTAAAACCTTAGAGAAATCTTTGTTTGGTGCATACCATTTAGCAGACCAATCCTTGTTGATTCCAAGTCTTAAACCTGCGGGATTAACTTTTTGACCCATTAGTTTTCCTCCTTACATTATCTTTCCGCAACAATCACTGTAACATGACTAGTACGATGATCGTTTCTTGCAATTCTTCCTCTTGAATCAGGTACCGATCTTTTAAGAGTCGGACCATCATTTACATATGCTTCTTTAACATATAATTTCGTTTTATCAAGATTATGATTATTTTCAGCATTTGCTACTGCTGATGTTAAAACTTTTTTTATAACACGTGAGGCTTTAGTGTTTATATTATTTAAAATTCCAAAAGCTTCATCAACGTTCTTTCCGTTTATTAACCTCATAACTAAACGAGATTTTAAAGCGGAAATACGAACTGTCTTTGCAATTGCTTTCGCTTCCATATTGATATCTCCCTTCTAGTTATTACTTCTTTTCTTTATTTTCACCGTGTCCACCACATTTGCGAGTAGGTGAAAACTCACCTAACTTACGACCAACCATATCCTCAGTTACATAAACTGGGATAAAATCCTTACCGTTGTGAACTGCAAAAGTGTGACCAATAAAATCCGGAAATATTGTTGAACGACGTGACCAAGTTTTAATTACTTCTTTTTTACCTTCTTCGTTTAATTTTTGAACCTTTTTAAGTAATCTTTTGCTAACATAAGGTCCTTTTTTTATACTTCTTGGCATTTACCTATCTTCCTTTCCATTATTTTTTACGGCTTACGATTAACTTAGTAGAAGCTTTTTTATTTTTACGTGTCTTCATACCAAGAGCAGGTTTACCCCATGGCGTCATTGGTTGTTTACGTCCTATAGGTGCTCTACCTTCACCACCACCGTGAGGGTGATCAGTTGGATTCATAACAGAACCACGAACGGTAGGACGAATACCCATATGACGAGAACGTCCAGCTTTACCTAAATTTACTAGTGAATAATCTTCGTTTCCTACTTCACCAACTGTAGCCATACAAGTTCCTAATATTTTTCTTGTTTCACCACTTTTTAATCTTACCAAAACATATTTTTCTTCACGGCCTAATATTTGAGCACTACTTCCAGCACTACGTGCAATTTGTGCACCCTTACCAGGTCTTAATTCAATGTTATGAATAACGGTACCAACTGGAATATTTGCAATTGGCATTGCGTTACCAGTTTTTACATCAACGTTTTGTCCACTAACGATAATATCTCCAACCTTTAGGTTTTTAGGGGCAATAATATATCTTTTTTCCCCATCTTTATAATTAATCAACGCAATGTTTGCACTTCTATTTGGATCATACTCAATAGAAGCAACCTTACCAGTAACATCAAATTTATTTCTTTTAAAATCAATTATACGATATTTTCTTTTTGCTCCACCACCGCGATGTCTTACCGTTTTACGGCCTTGATTATTATAACCTTTTTTCTTTGTTACTCCACCAACTAAGCTTTTTTCAGGAGTAGATTTAGTTATTTCACTGTTAACCAAAAAACTCATCTGCCTTCTAGAAGGCGTAGTTGGTTTTGACTTTTTAACTGGCATTATTTTTCCTCCTTATTAGCTTAAATCTAATTTACTACCCTCAGCTAAAGTTATGATTGCTTTTTTATAAGCTTTAGTAGTACCTTGATATCTTCCTATTCTTTTTTTCTTTGGTCTTACATTTATCGTGTTTACCTTGTCAACTTTTACATCAAAAGCCTCTTCAACAGCTTTTCTTATTTTTATTTTATTTGCGTTTTTATCTACCTTTAACACGATTTTTCTACCATCATTACTTATTTTTTCAGTTTTTTCGGTAACAATTGGTGCCTTTATTATATCTTTCATTATTTAAGCACCTCCTCAACATATTTTATAGCATCTAAAGTCATAACTAATTTATCTGCCCATAAAACATCATAAGTGTTTACTTCATTTGCTAAAACAAGTTTTACGTTTTTAATGTTTCTTGTTGATAAAATTAAGTTATCAGTTAATTCAGATGTTACTATTAAAGCTTTACCATTTAACTTAAGATCACTTAATAGTTTTAACATGTCTTTCGTTTTGTTTGTTTTAGCTTCTAATTTTTCAAGAACAACAACATCATCTTGTTTTGCCTTGTAAGTTAAAGCTGACTTAAGTGCTAGTTTGCGCTCTTTTTTATTCATTTTTTTAGTGTAATTTCTATTTTTACTTGGGCCAAACACTATACCTCCACCAACAAATTGTGGTGCTCTAATAGAACCTTGACGAGCGTTTCCAGTTCCTTTTTGTCTCCACGGCTTTCTTCCTCCACCAGATACTTCACTACGGTTTTTAACTGAGTGAGTCCCTTGTCTTTTATTAGCCATGAACAAATTTACGTGTTCATATAAAACCTGATCATTAGGTTTTATTCCCCAAATTTCATCATTTAATTTAACGTCTTTAATCTTTTCACCTTTTAAACTTAAAAGTGCTGTTTTTGGCATTTTAAATCCTCCTTTCATCACAAGTTATTTTTTTCTTAAAAAACATTTATTCATTTGTTTCTTGTGATGCGTTTTCATCATCAGTCAATACTTTTAAATCAGCTTCTTTAGAATCAGCAGTCTCATATGAAACTAATTCTTCCTTTTGTTTTTTAACATTTCCTTTTTTAATAGCTGATTTGATGATGACTAAAGACTTTTTGGCTCCAGGAACATTACCTTTTATTAAAATTACGTTTTCTTCTGGTATAACTGATACCACTTCTAAATTTTGCATAGTTACAGCTTCATGTCCCATGTGCCCTGGTAATTTCTTACCCTTAAATACACGCATTGGTCTCATTGTACCAAGAGAACCAACACCTCTGTGATATTTTGAACCATGTCCCATTGGACCTCTTGATTGATTGTAACGTTTAATAACGCCTTGGAATCCCTTACCTTTAGAAATCCCACTAACATCAACCATTTCGCCTTCTTCAAAAACCTCAACAGTAAGTTCTTGACCAAGACTGTATTTACTAACATCTACCCCGCGAATTTCTTTCATGAAGCGCTTAGGAGCAGTATTAGCTTTTGCTAAATGACCCAATTCCGCTTTGTTACTTAGCTTTTCTCTTTTGGTTTCAAAACCTAATTGAATCGCATCATAACCATCTGTTTCTACCGTTTTAATTTGAGTAACAACGTTAGGTTCTACCTCGATTACGGTAACAGGAATTAATTTTCCATTCTTAGTGAAAACCTGAGTCATTCCTAGCTTACGACCTAAGATTCCTTTTCTTTCCATGTTTTCCTCCTGTTAAATTACTTTATTTCGATTTCAACTCCGCTAGGTAAATCAAGATGTTGTAATGCATCAATAATTTCCTTGCTTGGATCTTTGATATCGATTAATCTTTTATGCGTACGCATTTCAAATTGTTCGCGTGAATCTTTGTACTTGTGTACAGCACGTAAAATGGTATACTTTTGAATTTCCGTTGGAAGTGGTACCGGACCCGATACTTTTCCTCCTAAACGTTTTACTGTTTCAACAATTTTACTTGCTGCCAAATCCAAAGAACGATGTTCATATGCTTTTAATTTGATTCTTATCTTACTTGACATACTAACTTATCCTCCTTTCGTCTATATCTGGTATAGACTAGCTCCGTAACGAATTACCTGATTCCCCTTAAGTTATAACAACAACGTAACCGGGTGTATCAGCAACCTCGCACATCCATGCATCTACACGCAGTAACAATTATATCAAAAGAATTTTTTTATTTCAAGAGATTTTTTAAAGTTTTTTACAAAAATTTCAAATAAAACAAAAGACACAAATTCAAAACAATAAAAAACTAGATATCAATCTAGCTTCTAGTCTTTTCTTCTTCCAAATAAACTTAGCAATTGTAAGAATATATTAATAAAGTCTAAGTATAAATCTAAAGCACCATATATTGAAGCTTTGTTTAGCGCTTTATCATCTGATGCATAATAGTTGTATATTGCCTTTAAATTTTGCATATCCCAAGCCGTTAATCCTAAAAATACAACGATTGAAACAATTGATATAAAAACTCCAAAACTAGAATTATAAATAAACATGTTTATAACCGACATAATAAGGATTGCAATTAAAGCAAACAAAAGCACCTTCCCCATGGATGATAAATCATTTTTAGTAATATAACCGTATGCTGCTAGCAAACCAAACATTAAAGCTGCTGATAAAAAGACCATTCCTATACTTCCTATTTCATAAACAATGAATATAGAGGATAAAGTAAGCCCGCTTAAAGCAGAATATACTATGAATAATATGCCCGCAACCAATGAAGATACTTTTCTTTTTAAAAAGCTAAAAACAATTACTACTAAAAGCTCCGCTATGATAATTAAGTAATAATTTCTAGATACAAAAAAGATCATATTAACATTTGAAGATGTATAATATGCAAGCCCAAACGATACTAAAAGTCCAATAAACATCCACAAATAAACCTTAGTGAAAAATTTAGATATACCATTTTCGCTATTTATAACCATAACATTTCCCTCCTGTTTATATTATATCATCTAATTATTAAAAATTTATTAAAATATAATAAAAAAGCAAAATCAATTGCTCTTTTGTTTTATTTCTTTATATTCTAATCTTAACTTATCTGATAACGTTACGATAAACTCACTATTCGTAGGCTTTGCTCTATCATAATCAACACTATGACCAAATATCTCATCCATTAAATCAATATCTCCTCTGTTCCAACTTACTTCAATAGCATGACGTATTGCTCTTTCTACACGCGATACGGTAGTGTCAAATTTCCTAGCTATCTCTGGATAAAGTTCTTTTGTTATCGCACCTACTATGTCTGGTTTTTCATACATCAAAATAACACCTTCTCTTATGTACTGATATCCCTTAATATGCGATGGAACACCAAGTCCATGTAATAATTTAGTTACTGATATCTCTAAATTATTATGATACAAATTTATTTTAGTCGTATTATCAGGTGTAAAACTCACCGCATCAAGTATCTTATTTTCTAAATCCAACATATCAAATGGTTTTAAAATAAAATGTTTTGGATTATACCTAGATACTCTAGCTATCGTCTCGTCGGCATTAAAAGAAGTACCTACTATAACAGGCTTATTTACACCTTCTTTTCTCATTTGTTCAAGTACGTATAAACCATCCTTTTTAGGCATAACAAGATCAAGTAATAAAACATCAAATCCGTCTAAGTCCTCTTTCATTTTATCCACCGCATACATCCCATCATGCACTTCTTTTACTATGCTAATTTTTTCATGGTCAGAAAAATATTCTCTTAACATGGTAATTAAACTTTCATTATCATCTACAATCATTACTCTTATTTGTTTTTTCTCTTTTTCTTTCATAACATTTCCTCCCTTAATTGCTAAAACAATTATATTACTTAATTTTAGATTAATTTATCATATCTTGTCGAATAAAAAAAGAATGTATTACTACACTCTTAAATTTTTTAATTCGCAGCATTAGCAGGATTATTATCCTCGCTATTCCCCTTGTTTTTAAAATAAGGACTTACTTTTACCTTTACGTTGCCCTTTTGCTGATTAGGTGCATTTTGTGAACCATTATCCAACAGTTCAGTATTAAGTTTACTTATTTCATCACCTATTGTTTGATCAACCTTCGTTTTAAGTACGTCAGAATCTTTTGATGAAAAATATTCCCCAAACAGTTTATCAAGTTCTTTATCTATAACAGGATCTTTCGACCTTTCTTTTACATCATTTATGATAACCTGCAACTCAGATCGTTTAATTAGAAGAGACAATATTCTTTTACCACCTAAAGCAAACTTTATGTCTAATAGAGCATCAATTATTTTTCTTATTTCTTTAATCCTTTCTTCATGCGGACTAACCTTTGTCACCTCAAAGAATCCAATACTAGGATTATTCAGAATATCACCTTCTTTACTCTTACAATTTTAGAATAACATAACTTTACCATAAAAGAAAAGAAGAAATTGTCACTTTTTACCTTTATTTACACTATTTATACACTTTGCTATGCTTTTTAACTCATTTATATCAACGGATGCTAAACCTAATAAGTACCCATCTATTTTATCTGATACGATGTTTTCAATATTTTTTGACGTTATACTTCCACCGTATATAAGTTTGTAATTATACATGTTTTTTTCTTCTAGCAATTTTTTTATGTATTTAAAAGTATCTTCTATTACTTCTTTTTCTAAAGTCTTATTACCACCGATGGCCCAAACTGGTTCATAAGCAATGATAATTTCTTCGTTATCATCTAAAGTAACATTATCTAAAGCTTTATATAATTGTTTTCTTAAAACCTCACTTGTTCTTATCATTTCTTTATCTATTTTAGTTTCACCAATACATAAAATAGGTGTAATACCATTTCTTAAAGCCGCTTTTATTTTTAGATTTATCACATTATCAGTATCATGTTTTCTTCTTTCATAATGGCCTAATATAACATATTTAACATTCTTAAAAGATAAATCATAAGCTGATATCTCCCCTGTATAAGCTCCCTTATCTTCATAAAAACAATCCTGTGCTCCAACAAAATAATTATCATACGCCTCTAAGTTTAAATAATTTGGGCAAACCACAAGCTTTACCTTAGAAAAATCAATTTCATCCATTTGCCTTTTTAACATAACTTCTTCATCAGAAGTTAAAAACATTTTATGATTACAAACTAAAATTTTACTCATTTAACGACACCACCTTTTTCAAACGTATTTTTTATTCCTTTAAAAGTCTTTTTTAAAATGTTAGTATCCTTATTTAAAACCTTACTGTATACATCTAAAACTTTTTTAGCATAATTTATAGACCCATAAGCATCCGCGGTCTTTCTAGCTTCTGCTTTTATTTTATTTTGTTTATCCTTATTTTTATATAATTCATAAATCGAATCAACATATTCCTTATCATTACTAAATAATAAGCCATCTTTTTTATCAGTTATTACCGACTTAAAAGCTTCATCATCTTTTGCAATAACAGGTAAACTAGAACTCATTGCCTCAATTACGGTTAACCCTTGAGTTTCCGTAACCGAAGCAGTAACAAATACATTGGATAAAGCATAATATTTCGGTGTTTCATCCCACATAACTTTACCAGTAAAAATTATCTTTTTACTTACTGCTTTTTTAACTGATAAGTCCATTAAATCTTTCATATCAGGCCCATCTCCTACGATAACCATATAAGCATTTGGAATTTTTTTTAAGACATAGACAAAATTATTAATTAAAAAATCAATGTTCTTTTCTTTAGCAATTCTTCCAACGTACAAAATTACAAAATCCTTAGCTTTTAACCCTAAATCACGCCTTAATTCATCTATATCTGATTTTTTTATGTTTTCCCTATGAAACCTTTGAGTATCAATACCAGTTGGAATAACATAAACATCTCTTTTAACCTTATACTTTTCTTTAAATAACTCCTTAGCTTTTTCAGTCGGAACAATAAGTTCATCAATCGTTTTATCACATAAGAACAAAGTTAAATGCTCAACTAATTTTCTTGAAGTATTAGAAAAATAACCCTTAGTTATATAATGAATGTAATCTTCATACATCGTATGATAAGTATGAACCAAAGGAATGTTAAATTGTTTTGAAATAAGCCTTGCAAACGTACCTATACTAAACTCAGTGTGAGTGTGAATAACATCCAACTTCCATTTTTTTATTATGTTTAGTGCTTTTAAAGGATAAATGCCAGATTGCCTAAAATTCATTATCCCAATTGGTATACTAGGTATTTTTAAAACTCCAGTTTCT
Source organism: uncultured Muribaculaceae bacterium (assembly GCA_964431705.1). Taxonomy (GTDB): domain Bacteria; phylum Bacillota_I; class Bacilli_A; order RF39; family UBA660; genus Aphodocola. The sequence continues at coordinate 19,810 of CAYSJY010000013.1, forward strand.
TCTTTATAAGAAAAAGACTCATCATTAACCGTTACCACGTATACTTTATGACCTAAAGCCTCAAGCCCTTGCTTAAGCATTGAAACACTTGTTGATACCCCATTTATAAAAGGTGGATAAGTATCAGTAAATAACCCTATTGTCATCTTTTTTTCATGCCCCTTTCAAACATTAATATAATAAAGCCAATTATCATTGGTAAACCATAAGTTACAAAACGCCATAATAACATCGCACTAGGTAACACTAACCCGCTTATAAAAACCTCAAAAAACTTAATAAAAGCATACTCAACCCCACCGGTTGCACCAGGAGTTGGTATAAAATTACTAATTAATATAACAAATGATGTTGAAATAAATGATTGCATAAAGCTAATATCAGTAACTCCTAACGCATAAAACATAATAAAGGGAATCAAATAAGTCAGCACAATATAAAATATGTTTATTATTATGCATTTTATCATCCTTGTTTTTGACTTTCTTAATTCTAACCCAGTCTTACAAAAAGCTTTTATCCTTACGTTTATTTGTTCTTCATCTTTAAAAATTTTCTTTATTATTTTAAATTTAAACAGAAAATGAATGATATTATATGCTAATTTATAACCCAATTTCTTGGTAAATGAAAATAAAAGAAAAAATATTAAGATAATAAAATTAATTATAAACCCAATAAATATAAAAATATTTAAATACTTATTATTTGATAAGATATTAATACCCATAATAATAGAAAATATCTCTACTATTATTAAAGCTGATTGATACGATATAAAATCCTTTATCATGGCGTTAGTTGAATTAGTTATTCTAACGCCATCTTTTCTTAACAAATAAACTTCAAACGGTTGTCCTGCGGTTTGCAAAGGTGTAATACCGTTAACAAATTGAGCCATTAAAGTTAACTTATACGCTTTTTTTAAAGAATAATTATTATGTTCACATATAAATTCTCTTAAAGATAAAGCCTTAGTTAATAAAGCTAGCAAAAAAACAATTATTCCAAACGTAAAAATTAATAAATTAACGTTTTTTAAAACATCAATGATTCCTTCAAAATCATCTTTTAAAGTAAAATAAAGAACCAACGTTATTGCTATGAACAAAACTATTAAACTTATTTTATTTTTTATTATGTCTTTCATTATTTCCTACTTATCAGAAATGGCTACTATTCCAGGTAATTCCTTACCCTCAATAAACTCAAGAGATGCTCCACCTCCGGTTGATATATGACAAAAAGCTGTTTTATAACCAAATTTAATAGCTGCCGCAGCTGAATCTCCACCACCGATTATAACATCCGCATCCGCCTCTTTTAACATCTTAAGTAAAGCCTTTGTCCCATACTCAAAACTTTTAAATTCAGACACTCCAACAGGTCCATTTAAAAATACCGTTTTACAATTTTTTATATATTTAGAAAACAAAGAAATAGTGTTAGGTCCAATATCTAAAACCATCATACCATCACTTACCTGTTTTAAATCATAATAATTAACCTTTAAGTTATCCGCATACTCTTTCGATGCATAACCATCAACCGGTAAAATTATTTTATCATCATAAATATTAATTAACTTTTTAGCATACTCAATACTTTCCTCATCATAAACAGATTTTTTTAAATCATAACCTTTAGCTACTAAAAATGTATTAGCAATGCCACCACCTAATAATAAATAATCACATTTTTTAATCAACTTATCAATTACTTTTATCTTATCATTCATTTTAGCACCACCCATTATAACAACATACGGTCTTTTAGGATGATTAAGCGTATTTCCAAGCATTTTAATTTCCTTTTGAATTAAAAAACCAATACCACTAGGTAAGAACTTTGCTATACCAACAATTGATGCACAAGATCTATGACAAGAACCAAAAGCATCATTAATAAAAATATCCCCCAAAGATGCCCAATACTTAGAAAGTTCTAAATCACAATTACTTTCCTTTTTATCAGGATAATCTTCAAACCTTGTATTTTCTATTAACACAACGTCCTTTGCTTTCATTTTAGAAATAGTATCTAACAGCACACTTCCACGTGTTTCATTAACAAAAACAACCCTTTTACCAAGCAATTCGCTTAATCTTTCAGCTACTGGTAAAAGTGTGTTTTTAACCATGTCATCCTTACCTTTTACCCTACCTAAATGTGATAATAAAATTACTTTTGCATTATTACTAATCGCATAATTAATCGTTTCCAAACTTTCCTTTATCCGATTATCATCAGTAATCTTACCATTATTTATAGGCACGTTAAAATCACACCTTATAATTACCCTTTTATTATCTAAATTAAAATCCTCTATTGTTTTCTTCATAAAACGAGCCCTCCATTATAATTATATCATTAAAACCAAAAAATAGATAATAAACATTCTACATAATTATAAATAAAACTTATTTATAAATTCATAGCATATACAAAACAAAAAGCAAGAAAAATTTCTTGCTTATGAGTTTTAATTATACAATAACAACGTTAGCATTAGATTTTATATTTAATATAAAATTACTTGCATCTTCATCTTTTACGTATATTGTAACGCCACTTGGAACATTATATAACATATCTCCATAATCAGTATCACTTGTAAAATCAAAATTTCTTATGTCTAACTCTGTTAAAGATGAGCAATTATAAAACATACCTTGCATATTCGTTACACTTGAGGTATCGAAATTAGATAAGTCTAATTTTTCCAACGAAGAACAATTGTAAAACATATAATACATTGTTGTTACATTTGAGGTATCAAACGAGGATAAAACAAGGTCTGTTAAAGATGAGCAACCTCGAAACATTTGATACATATTTGTTACGTTTGACGTATCAAACGAGGATAAATCAAGTTCTGTTAATGATGAACAATTACAAAACATACCTTGCATATACGTTACATTTGAGGTATCAAAATTAGATAAGTCTAATTTTTTTAATGATGAACAATTGTAAAACATATATGACATATATGTTGCACTTGACGTATTAAAATTTGATAAATCAAGGTCTGTTAAAGATGAGCAATTATAAAACATATTTTGCATTGTTGTTACATTTGAGGTATCAAACGAGGATAAAACAAGATTGGTTAAAGATGAACAACCTTGAAACATATATGACATATCAGTTACGTTTGACGTATTGAATGACGATAAATCAAGTTCCTCTAAAGAAGAACAATATAGAAACATTTGATACATTGATGTTACACTTGAGGTATCGAAATTAGATAAGTCTAATTTTTTTAATGATGAACAATTGTAAAACATATATGACATATATGTTGCACTTGACGTATTAAAATTTGATAAATCAAGGTCTGTTAAAGATGAACAACCTCGAAACATTTGATACATTGATCTTACACTTGAGATATCAAAAGAAGATAAATCAAGGTTTGTTAAAGATGAACAATTATAAAACATACTGCTCATCTCTGTTACGTTTGATGTATCGAAATTAGATAAATCAAGATTAGTTAAAGAATTACAATTATAAAACATACTTTGCATTGTTGTTACATTTGAGGTATTGAATTTTGATAAATCTAGTTCGATTAAAGACGAACAACTAGAAAACATACTTTGCATTATTGTTACACTTGACGTATCAAACGAGGATAAATCTAAATCCGTTAAGGACGAACAACTAGAAAACATAGAATACATCATTGTTACCTTTGAAGTATTAAATGAAGTTAAATCGAGTTCTGTTAGTGATGAACAGCCAGAAAACATACTTTGCATTGTTGTTACATTTGATGTGTTAAATTTAGATAAATCAAGTTCGGTTAAAGATGAACAATAATAAAACATCCTTTCCATTGTTGTTACATTTGTTGTATTAAAATATTCGTTGAAAGTAATATCAGTTAACCCAGTAAAAGACCTGAATAAATTAGAAGAGTCAGCTGGAGCCTGAACTTCTCCTATTCCTCCTATGTATAACTCATATAATCCATCTTCATCACT
>CAYSJY010000014.1:0-21848 GCA_964431705.1 uncultured Muribaculaceae bacterium
AGCAGCTAACCATAAGGTTGCTCTTTCTATTTATATTATATACAAAAATAAGTTTTATATCAATAAATATTTTAAAAATAAAATTTAATACAAAAAATCTGTTAAAAAAGTTAATTTTATAAAATAATCTTTTTTTCGACATTTTTTTAATAAATATTATCTTATTATATACTTGGTGATGTAAATGAAGAAAACTATTATTGGAATTATAATTGCGGTATTATCTGGTGCTTTTCTTGCTAAATTAACGTTTGATGCGTACGAAAACGTAGATGTTAAACACGTAATTTCTTATGATACTAGTGTTTATACTTTGAAATATGGTACTTATGATTCTGTTGATGATATGATAAATTCTATTAGTGATTTTGAACGTTATATTTATATTGAAAGTGATGATGAGATAAATGTTTATATAGGAGTTGCTAAAACAGAAGACAGTATTAAAAAAATCAAAGATATATATGATTCTAAAAATATTGATTCTACCATTGAGACGATAAATATAGATAATGATGAGTTTATTCAAAATTTAAACGAATATGAAAAGTTACTTGAGGTAACAGATGATGAAAACTCATTATTAATAATTGAAAATCAGATATTATCTTGTTATGAAGATTTGATGGTGAATGATGATGAATAACGTATTAATTAAGGATGTACCAACTTCTGAAAGACCAAGAGAAAGATTAATTAAGTATGGGGCTAAAAACTTATCTACGTCTGATTTAATTGCCATAATTTTAAAAACAGGCACACGTGATTATTCTTCTAAATACTTGGCTAGTGAGGTGTTAAAATTGGTTAAGGATGTATCTGATTTAAAGAAGTTATCGCTAAGTAAGTTAATTAGTATTAATGGAATTGGGGCTGTAAAAGCAATAGAGTTTTTAGCGGCAATAGAACTCGGAAGAAGAGTTTATGAAGAAAAGCCACTTGAAAATGATTTAAGATGCAATAGTGCATATAAAATATACAATCATTTTAAATCGGAATTTGCAGGTGAACAACAAGAATATTTTTATTGTTTATATTTAAATTCTCAAAAAAAGTTAATAGATAAAAAACTTTTATTTAAAGGAACATTAAATAAAAGTATTATTCATCCAAGAGAGGTGTTTAAAGAAGCATATTTAGCATCAGCTGCATACATAATATGTATTCATAATCATCCGTCTGGTAATGTGATTCCATCTAATGATGATATTAATATAACAAATACTTTGGTAGAAATAGGATTTATTCAAAAAATACCAATAATAGATCACATAATAATAGGAGAAAATAATTATTATAGTTTTTATGAAAATGGATTAATAGAAGGTGCTTAAATGAAAAAAAGTATAAATGGTAAAAGAAAGAAAAACAAAAACGTATTAATATTTATCGTGCTTTTTTTATTTGTATGCTATATATGTACTTTTTTATTTGTGTTTAATAGAAATTACACATTTATTGAATCAGCTTTTAAAAACGTTGCAAGCAAAGTAAATGAGTTTTTTATAAATAAAGCGTATAGTATTAATAATTATTCTAATAATTTTATAAATGCAAAAATAAAATATTTACAAACGGAGAATAATAATTTAAGAAAAGCACTTGATTTGGAAACTACGAATGAAAGTTATTTGATTGCAGAGGTTGTAAATCATTCTTCTAAAACTTGGTTTAATAAAATATCAATTAACAAAGGTTATGATAATGGTGTAGAAAAAGATTTTGCCGTTGTAAATGAACTTGGGCTTATTGGTTTTGTTTCTAAGGTTTCTAAAAATCAAAGTGAAGTTAAATTAATTACTAGTGTAAATGAAGATGATGTATTATCTGTTTTGATTCAAACACAAAGTGAAGATGTTTATGGAATTATTACATCTTATGATAGTAAAAAAGGACTTTTTAAGGTTGAGGATATAACTAGTAAAGTTAGCATAAAAACGGGAGATAATGTTGTTTTAACGGGGTTTGATAATGAAATGTATAAAGGTATTTACGTTGGATATGTTGTAAAAGAAGAAACAACTAGCTATGGATTAACTAAAACCGTTTGGATAAAACCTGGAGTTGATTTTAATGATTTGATGTTTGTAGGCATTGTAACAGTGGAGGAGTAATATGATTGTATATCTTATTTTTCTTTTCGTATCTATGGTATTAGAATCAGTTATTCCAAACTTAATAAGCAATTTTGTTTCTTTTTTTGTAATCGCAACGATAATTATTGTTAGCATATTTAATTCTGATGGTAAAATCTCTTTTTTATTAATCTTTATATTAGGGATATTATATGACCTTTTATATACTAATTTTATTTTTTTACATGGTTTTTTATATGTTTTTATTTTTTATTTATCATCCGTTATGTTAAATGGTAGAAAAAACTTTTTTTTAATTCTTTTTTTCTATTATTTATTATGTATTTTTTATGCTTTATTTATTTACTTTATCTCTTTTTTATACACTAACGTTTACTTATTTGATATATTAGATACTATTTTAAATAGCACTTTTTTTAACACACTATATTTTGTTGCATTGTATTTGATATTTATGATAATAAACTTCATAAAAAAAAGACTTAAAGCATATTAATGAACTAGGTGATCTATGTGAATGATTCTTTTACTTTATATAAAAAGATGAAAGCTAGTAAAAATAAAAACGTAAAAAAACATTCTTTAAAAAAGTTTTTTTATACCATATTTATTAAAACTTTAATCGTTACAGCTCTTTTTTTAGCATCATTAATATTTATAAAACAAAGTGATGAAAATAAAAAAAACTTTGAAAAATTAGTTTATAATAACTCTCTTTCTTTTGCTAAAATTTATAGTTTGTATAAAAATTATTTAGGTGATTTAATCCCGTTTAAGAATAGTAATACAAATGAAACTAAATTAGTGTCAAGCTATGATATAACTTATAGTAAAATTGAAAAAGAAAATAATGGTTATATGCTTCAAGTTGCTTCTGATTATTCTGTTACCACGATTAAAAGTGGCATCGTAATAGAAAAAAAAGAAAGTGAAGAATATAAAAACTTAATAAAGATACAGGATGAAAACGGTCTTAATGTTACCTATGGAAATTTAGATGAGATTGAAGTTAAATTATATGATTATGTTGAAAAAGGAGAATTATTAGGTAAGGTATCAAATGAGTTATATTTAGTATTTGAAAAAGATGGTGTTTATTTATCATATGATGAGTATTTGTAACAAAATAAAGTTTTCACCATCTCTTATTTTAATTTTGTTTATATCATTTATATCAGGTTTATTTTATGAGGTTCTATCATTTTTACTTGTTATAATAGTCCATGAGATTGGACATGTTTTAACATCTTTGTTTTTTAATTGGAAAATAAAAAAAATAAAGATAACTATATCCGGTGGGTTTATTGTTTATGATGAGGATGTTGATAAACCTTTTAAAGAAGAGTTATTGATTAGTATATCTGGTTTTTTAGCTCAAGGGGTTTTATTTATCATACTTTTTATGCTAAATAAAGCTCATGCTATAGATAATACTTTATTTTTTATGGTAAATAAATATAGTTTAGCTATTTTCTTTTTTAATTTATTACCAATTTATCCGCTTGATGGGTCTAAGGTGTTTTTTGTTTTATTAAACATTTTGATGCCATATAAAAAATCATTAATGTGTTTGTTTTATACATCTTTTATTACGGTTATATTAATAATTATAATTTTGTTGTTAAAAGATGTGAGAATAGAGGTTAGTTACGTTATGGTTTTAGGTGTTATAGTATCAAGTTTAATTAGTCTTTATAAGGATATACCACACTTATTTAACAGATTATTATTTGAAAGGTATGCATATTATTATCCTGATATTAAAAAGTATAATTATATTATGGGTAATAATTTATCTTTATTTAAAAGACAAAGACGAAATTATTTTTACATAAATGGCCATTACCAAAGTGAAAGAAACATTTTAAAAGAAAGGTTTGACTAACTAATAATAATATGATAAAATTAATTCGTTTGAATGAACTTCTTGTTCTTCAACCACACAGAAAAGGTTTAAAATAAACAATTATGTACCTTAATGGTGAGTCTATTAATTAAGAAGGAGGCTAAAATATGAAAGCAGTTATTGAAACCGGCGGTAAGCAATATCTAGTAAGTGAAGGCGACGTTATTTATGTTGAAAAGTTAGATTGCGAAAAAGGCAAAACTTATACTTTTGATCACGTTGTTATGGCTGGAAGTAAAGTTGGTACACCTTATGTTAAGGGATCTAGCGTAGAAGCTAAGGTTGAAAAACATGGTAAACAAAAGAAGATTATTATCTTCAAGTACAGACCAAAGAAAAGCTCACATAAAAAGCAAGGTCATCGTCAACCATATACTAAGTTAACCATCACTAAGATTAATGCTTAATTTGTGGTGATTTAAATGATTAAAGTAAAAGTAAAAAAAGATGGTAATTATGTTCGTTTTGTATCGATTACTGGTCATGCAAACTATGATGAATACGGAAAAGACATTGTTTGTGCAGCGGTAAGTTCGATTGCAATTACAAGTGTTAATTTAGCTTTAAAATTAGATGCCGATGCACTTTGCTGCAAAGATGGTAAAGGTAATTTAGATATTACGATTTTAAAAACGGACGATACTATTAACAAGGTTTTTTTAAACATGTTAGATATGTTAAAAGAACTAAAAAGAGATTATAAAAAAAACATTAATATAACTAATATAAAATAGGAGGTGCTTTAAATGCTAAAGTTACAAATCCAGTTATTTGCACACGTAAAGGCTCAAGGTTCTACTCGTAACGGACGTGATAGTAAAGGACGCAGATTAGGTGCTAAAGCAGCGGATGGAGAATTAATTCCAGCAGGATCAATTATATATCGTCAAAGAGGAACTAAAATATATCCAGGTAAAAACGTTGGTATGGGAAAAGACCATACTTTATATGCTTTAATTACTGGTTATGTTAGGTTTGAACGTAAGGGTAAAGATAAAAAACAGGTAAGTGTATATTTGGAAAAGTAATTATCGTAAGCGATGGGTTGCCATTGCTTTTTTTTAAAGCAAAGTTATTTTAATAAATTAATGACTTGTTTTATTTAATTAATGTTAAAAATATGATAAAATCAATAAAGAGGTGAATGCTGTGCGTTATAATATGATTAAGGGAGCTAAAGATATATTAGATAGTAGTTCTTATGTTATAAAAAATCCTTTTAAATATAAAAATAATTGGAACAAAGTTTTTAAAAATAATAATCCCATATGTTTAGAGTTGGGTATGGGACGTGGTAGTTTTATTACCGAAATGGCAAAAGAAAATCCGAAAATTAATTTCATTGGTTTAGAACTTGATGAATCACAAACCGCTTATGCCGTTAATAAAATAAAAGATAAGAAAATAGATAATCTAAAAATAATATGTTCTGATGCTAAAGATATCATTAATATTTTTGGAAAAGAAATAGATACAATTTATTTGACTTTCTCAGAACCATGGCCAAAAAGACAAGATGAGAAAAAAAGATTTACTCATGAAAGTTATTTAAAATTATATGATAGGATATTTAAGAAAAACAAGCACATAATTTTGAAGACGGATAACAAAATTTTATTTCAATCTGCTTTAGAGTCTTTAAGTAAGTATTGGTATGTTTTAAATAAGGTAAGTTTGGATTTACATAATGATGAAAGAAAAATAAAAAACATAATGACTGATTTTGAAAAACAATACCATAAGGAACATAGGCAAATATATTATGTTGATGCGTATTTTAAAAATTAGTTATTAAAACTAGACAAAATAAAAATCATTAAGTGAGGTGATTGGTTATGTTTGTGGATGAGGTAATTATAAAGGTTAAAGCTGGTAGTGGTGGAGATGGCTGTACTGCTTTTAGAAGAGAAAAATATATTCCAGACGGTGGGCCTTTCGGTGGATCCGGTGGTGCGGGAGCAAGTATTATATTTCAAACTGATTTAGGTTTAAAAACGTTACTTGACTTAAGATATAACAAGCTTATTAAGGCACCTAAAGGCGCTAATGGAATGGGGAAGAATAAGAACGGTCGTAGTGCTAAGGACGTAATTATAAAAGTTCCTCTTGGAACGACGGTAACTGATATGGATACTGGTTTAATAATAGCAGATTTAACAAAGAAAGATGATTATGTAATTGTTGCTCATGGCGGTCGTGGAGGACGTGGAAACACAGCCTTTGCTTCTTTGTCTAATCCAGCACCGAATTTTTCTGAAAAAGGAGAGCCTGGAGAGGAAAAAACTTTAAAAGTTGAGTTAAGATTATTAGCGGACGTTGGTTTTGTTGGTATGCCATCAGTCGGAAAATCAACTATTTTGTCTAAAATCTCACGTTCTAAACCTAAGATTGCGGCTTATCATTTTACTACTTTAAATCCAAATTTAGGAGTTGTAAAAACCATTGATGGAAGAACTTTTGTAGCGGCGGATTTACCTGGTTTAATCAAGGGCGCATCACTAGGAGAAGGACTTGGGGATAAATTCTTAAAACACATAGAAAGAACAAGGGTTATCGCACACGTTCTTGATATGTCGGGTATTGAAGGAAGAGACCCAATAAAAGATTATGAAGTAATCAATAAAGAACTTTATGATTTTGATCCTAAACTAATGAAAAAGCCACAAGTAATAATCGCTAATAAAATGGATTTAGATGGGGCTTATGAAAACTTAAAAAGATTTAAAGAAAAGTATAAAAAAGAAGTATTTGAGGTAAGTGCTATAACAAATACTGGTTTAGATGAGGTATTAGTTAAAATAGCAGATTGCTTAGATGATATAAAAGAAGAGCCAATCTTTGAGGAAGATGCTTTTGAATCACACGTATTATACAAGTTTAAAAAAGAAAAGCCATTTACAATAAAACGTGATAATGATATTTATGTCATTGAGGGAAAAGCAGTTGAAAAATTATTTAAAATGACCAAATTTACTGATGAGGGTGCGTTAAGGTTTGCTAAAAAATTAAGAAGCATGGGAATTGATGATGAACTTATTAAGATGGGCTGTAAACCAGGTGATAGAGTTCAAATTATGAATATGATTTTTGAGTTTAAAGAATAAGTGAAAAAAACTTATTCTTTTTTACACTTTATGTTATGTTATCTTGTATTTTAACTTAAAATATTATAAAATTATCATAGATATAGAAGGAGGTTGATGTTATGAAAAAAACAAACGAAGATACAATTGAAACGCTTGATTTTGAAACTGATACCTCTTTAGATGAAGATACAATTGAAACACTTGATTTTGAAATTGATCAAAAAGTTTCTAATGAAATAGACGAAATGTTAGATTTTATCGACCTAACTTCTCCAAAAAAAGAAGATAGTGAAAAAAGTGAAGCAGAACTTAAAAACTTATTAGAAGTTTCTGCAAATGACAAGCAAAATAAACTTGAAATAAACGCAAGTGAAAAAAAACTTGATGAGTATGTTCCGTCAATTAAAGATTTTAACATAAAAAATGCTAAGACAAGAAAAATCGTTAAAAAAGTAATGTTATACGTCGTTATTGTTATGTTAATAGGTTTTGAATTTTTTATAAATAAAAGTGGAGATATATTAAATGATTTAATCGTTTACGCATCAGATAGTTATCCTATTAGAATTTACGAAAATGATAAGTATGGTTACATAGATGAAAGTGGAAATAAAATTGTTAATCCAAAATATTTATATGCCGAAGAGTTTATTGATGGTTATGCAATTGTAAAAGATACTTCTAATTTACCTCTTATAATTGATAAAGGAGGAAAAGTTGTGGTTCAAACAGGAACTTACTTTTCTCTTTACCGGGCAGGTACTGATATTATTGCATCTAAAGTAACCGATGATGGTTTAAAATATGGTATTTTAGATAGTAGCTTAAAAGAAAAAACGGATTTTGAGTATGATTTAATTTCGTATGAGGATGGATGTTATTCTTTTGTTAATGGTAATACGGTTGGAATAATAAATTTAGATGGAAAAGAAATCTTTACTTATAAACTAACTGATGATGACGATAAATCAATTACCATTAAGACCTCTAGCGTTACTGGTGATTTTACTAGTTATGCTGTGGTAACCGTTAACCAAACGTCTCAAATAGTTAATTTAGATGATGGTACTAGTGTTTCATCACCAACTTTAAATGAGATAACACCAGAAGAAAACAACGTTTTTTATGAAACTATTAATAATTCTAGAAGATATATGTACGTTGAAGATAACGAAATTATATTTGAAGCAGAAAGTTATAATAGTCTTACGATGCCGTCAATTCAAATAGGGGTATTAAAAGCAATAAATAGTAATTATGAATATGAATATATTAGCACTGCAAGTAAAGAACAAATAACTGATGGAATAACTGAAAATAATTCGTTTTTCGGAGATGAAATACTTATGTATTATGTTTATAACACAACAAGGAAAGCAAATGACATAGTATTATTGAAAAACGGAAAAATATATAAAACAATTGAAGCTGATTATGAAATCCAAAGTGCTTTTAAAAATGGGTTTGCCATAATAAAGTATAGTGATGGTACTTATGGATATTTAGATGAGAACGGAAAACTTTTAAACGACGTGCACTATGAAGAAGCAGGAGAATTTGATGCTTATGGAGAGGCAATTGCAAAGACTTCTTCAGGATATGGTGTAATTAATAAAGAAGGTACCGTAATAATAGATTTTGAAAATGCAGAAATAAAAATGGCATCTAGTACGGTAAAACAAAAAACAGTTTCTAATCATAATAACGTATTTTATGCTGTTAAAAAAGATAGTTTATATGTTTTATATAACAGTGATGGTAAAACGGTAAATAACACTCATTATAATAATGTTTCATTTGATGATGAGTATGCTATTGTTAAAGTTGCTAATGATACTAAAGATGCACTTTTAACAACAGAAGATTTAAATGAAATATCGCTTACATCATTTAATAATGAATATGAAGCACATGATAATTATATTATTGTTAAAAATGAGTATTATAATTATGACGGAAAATTAATATACACAAGTGATAGTGAAGAAAGTTAAGGTGATATAAATGGATGAGTTGCAAATGGTTGATGTTTCTGATAGTGAAAACAAAAAAGAAACAAAAAAGAAAAAAGATAAATTCATGTTAGGAATATATATATCTTTAGCAGTTCTTATTATTCTAGGACTAGTCGTTTATTTTTTCGGTTATGATATTTTAAAACCGTATATTACGGTATAGGTAAATTCATATGAAACTAAAAGAGAAGCTAATTAAATTACTAAAAAAAATAAATAAAGAAAAACTAATTAACGTTTTAATGGTTTTAATCGTAATAGCATTATACGTTGCGGTAGCGTTATTTATATATAGCAATTTTAGAGAAAGAAAAAGACAAGAAATATCAAACGGAATAATTGAAAAAATAGATGAAATAATAGAAGAAAACGAAGATGAATCCATAACGGAAGCCGTTGTATCCTACGGTGGGTTTAATTTCACTGTTTTAGGTAAGTTAAGGATAAAAAAGATTAATTTATATGAACCTATTTTAAAAGAAAACACTGCTAGTGCGTATAATACTGCACTTGTTAAGATGTCTGGGCCTGATTTAAATGAAAATGGTAACGTTGCGATTGGTGGGCATAATTATATGAGAGGTAATTACTTCTTAAAGATAAATAAGTTGGTGGAAAATGACGTGGTAACCGTAATAGATTTAACTGGAAGAAGCATAGATTATTATGTTTACGAATATGGGGTTACAACGGCAGATGATGCTTCATATCTAGCACAACCTGACGATGATAGCGAAAAAATAATAACATTAGTTACTTGTACTAAAGGTGGAAAACAAAGATATTATGTAAAGGCAAAAGCAAAATAAAGGGACACTATCTTAAAGTGTCCTTTGGTAATTCATATATGTTTTTGGTTCCTTTAGGTGCTATTAAAACTCTCCATGGTTTGACTTTTTTATAGGTTTTAATTATTTTATCATTCTTATCCGTTGCAATAACATCTATTTTATCAAACATAAAAAATGTATGAATACTTTTGCAATTTTTAAGTAATAACCCATCTTTTATGTTCTTTTTAAACATAAGCCCAATAAATTTATCTAAAAAACCATGTGCTTCTTTTATTTTTACATTATTAAATTTCAACATTTTATCACCAGAAAAATAATATCATTCTTAACAAAAAAAGTAAACTGTAAACCAACTTTTGATGAATTAAATTCCATTGACAAACTAGGTAATAAAGTGTTAAACTATTATCAGTAAGATATAAGGGTGTGATTGATAGTGAAGTTAAATAAAAAAGGTCAAGCTTTAGTTGAATACGTACTTATTATTGCGTTAGTGACTGTAATAGCGGTTAGTTTAATAAAAATATTCGGGGGATACTTAAAAGATTCCATAACTAAAACTTCATGTGAGTTGGTTGGGCAGACGTACCAGGAAGGTTCTTCTCCTGGAGAAGGAACTTGTCAGTAAGACCTTATGGTCTTTTTTTGTATATTTTATAATACACTATATAAATAAGGAGAATAAAATGTCTAATATTTTAAAATCAAATAAAAAAGGGTGCTTAATAGTTTTATCTGGACCATCAGGTTGTGGTAAGGATTCGGTATGTGAAAGATTAAAGGAATACAATAGTGATTTTTGGGTTTCAATATCTTGTACTACAAGAACTCCAAGAGAAGGCGAAGAAGAGGGTATAAGCTATTTTTTTATAACTAAAAATGAGTTTGAAGAAAAAATAAAAAATAATGAATTTTTAGAATATGCTGTTTACAATGATAATTATTATGGTACTCCTAAAGATAAGATAAATGAATACTTAAATAAAGGTATTGACGTAATATTAGTAATAGAAGTACAAGGTGCTTTAAAAATAAAAAACAAAATCCCAGAGGCGGTATTTATTTTTTTAATGCCACCGACAATGAAAGATTTAGTTTATAGACTAAAAAACAGGGGAACTGAAACAGATGAAAAAATATTAAAACGATTTAAAGAAGCATATAAAGAAATAAATGAAGTTACAAAATATAATTACGTTGTTGTAAATGATGAATTAGATGTTGCAACAAGAAAAGTAAACGCCATAATTGAATCTCAAAAATGCATGGTTGAAAGAATAGAGGATGTATACTTAAACAATCCTGAAGAAGAAATTCATGAATTATTAATGGATGATAGGTATTTTAAAAATAATGATATAAATTATTAAAAAAATGTTGTTAATTTTTTATTTTTATGATAAGATTGATTTGTCAGTTAAAAATATGACTGACAAAATGCAAGCAGTTTTATTCTGATGTATGCGGCGTACGTCAGAAAGTAGTATCGGCAACTCCATGATTGGGGTTGCTTTTTTTTTTTTGATTGAAAAATTAACAGTTATATAAAATTTTAAAAGAAGTTTTCTACAAGTGAAAAAAATTCTTGACTGGGAGTGGGGTAATATGCTACCATCAATATGAAAAAAGTAAGGATAGGAGTGAAAAGTGTGGAAAAACGAAGAAGAACAAAGGTAATGGTAATAATAATATTAATAGTGGTAGTATTAGGTCTTACGGTTGCGTTTGCGGCACTATCACAAACGTTAACTATTAATGGAATTGCAAACGTAGATCCCGCAAACTGGGATATACATTTTGCTAATTTAAGTGAAGCAAAAATAACGGGAGATGCAAAAGAAATAAGTAGTCCTAACGTTGCAGAAAATAAAGCGGAAATAACAGGTATAAACGTAAGTTTAAACACTCCAAAAGATAAAGTAGTGTATGAAGTAGATTTAGTAAACGAGGGAAGTATAAACGCAGAAATAGCAAGTATAACATCACCGACATTTACGGAAGAGCAACAAAAATATTTAGATTTTAAAGTAGTATATACAGATACTAATAAAGAATTATCTATAGGAGACATACTAAATTCTGGAGATACAAAAAACCTTACAATAACAATAATGTATAAAGAGGATATAAGTGAAAGTGATTTACCAGATGAAGTACAAAACATAGATATAACATATGAAATAACATATATACAAACAGATAATGAAGAAGAAGTGGTAACAACAACTCCGTCAGAAGAAGAAAAAACATATAACGTAGGAGATGAGTTTTGTATTGGTGAAGAATGTTTCTATGTAATTCATGATGATGGAGACAGTGTAACAGCCTTAGCCAAATATAATTTATTAGTTGGAAATATATGCACTTCTTTTAGTAGTTGCACATCAATATCAGAAGGTGAAGAAAACTATGGCAAACAAGATTCTACTGCTAGAGGATATGTATCAGAAGGACAATTTATAGGCACTATAGCATTTTCTGGTACTAGTTATTGGAGTGATAGAGAGCTAACTTATTCAGCAGAAGTATATGATAGTAATTCTAATTTATATACATATGTAGAAAATTATGAAAGTTATTTAAAGAGTCTTGGAAAAACAACTGTTGATACAAGATTAATAACATATAATGAACTTGTTAGTTTAGGATGCAATGTAACATCTCTTATGTGTTGGTCGGCACCATTTTGGGTATATCAAACATCATACTGGAGCGCCTCTGCTTATGACACTACCTTCATTTGGTTTGTGAACTCAGATGGTCTTTTTGCAAACTTAGGCTACGACTATTCCATTGACTTTTATAATGGTGTCCGCCCAGTAATTACCATATCAAAAAGTGAGCTATAACAATATTGATTTATTTAAGTAAAAAACAGAAGCTGGTAAAATCTAGCTTTTTTTAATAAAAAGTAAATAATTAACGGCTTTTAATAATTTTTAATTTTTCATTATTTTATAACGTGTTATAATATCTATAGAAGGTGATGCTGATGGAGAAAATACTTATTGTTGATGACGAAAATGATATCGCGGAGTTAATATCTGATATTTTGGGTGATGAAGGATATAAAACATCTATTGCTAATGATGGTAATACTGCAATATCAAAGGTAAAAGAAGAAGACTATGATTTGATTTTGTTAGACATTATGATGCCTGATATAAATGGCACTGAGGTTTGTGCAACAATAAGGAACATAACTAGTGTTCCAATTATTTTTGTAACAGCTAAAACTAATTTAACATCTAAGTTAGTTGGCTTTGAAGTGGGAGCTGATGATTATATTACTAAACCTTTTGTAAATGAGGAATTAGTTGCACGTGTTAAGGCTCATTTAAGAAGGGATAGGAGAAATTTAAGTACGAAAAAAGGAAACGTAATAGAAATTGGAGAAATAAAGCTTAATAAAGAAAGTTTCGAAGTTTTTAAGAATGATGAAGCAATTACTCTTTCTACTAAAGAGTTTGAGCTTTTAAGGTATCTAATGGAGAATGCGGGAATAGTTTTATCTAAAGAACAAATATATCAAAGTGTATGGAAAAATAATTATGGGGACATAGGTACTGTTGCGGTAAATATAAAAAGTTTAAGAAGTAAATTGGACAAAGAAGAAAAGTACATCAAAACCATTTGGGGTATGGGGTATAAGTTTGTTAAGGTGCAAGAATGAAAAATTGGTCTAATAAAACCGTTACATTACTTGTTGTTATTGTATTACTTATAGTAAATGCCAGTTTTTTATTTTCATATTATAATTTTTATTTATCTGATGAGATAACTAGTAGCATGGTATCTGCTAGGGATAATAATTATGAAAAAATATCAGATATAATTGATAGTATTAGAGGAAAAAACTTTAATGATGCATTGGATAGCATAAAATCTTACATAGAAGAAAACGGTGGATACATAGTCTTAAAAGATGAAAATGATGAAGTTATTTATGCAAATAATAATGATATTTCAAAGTATTTTTCTACCACTACAACCGTTGAAATAGATAATCAGGAATATGAACTTACTTATTCTAGTGTTTTAGTAACTCCAGGAAATAATTTGGTAAGAAATTTTGTTTTATATGAAATAATAATTGTTTCTACTGTGATAATACTTCTTTTCTTTATTAGTTCAAAACAAATTATAAATCCAATAGATACAATTACAAAAGATATTAATGCTTATAAGTTTGGGAAAAGACCTTTTAAAAGAAAGATGCCAAAGAAAATGCAACAAATACAAAACACGTTTGTTGACTTAGTTGATAGTTTAGAATTAGAAAAGGAAAATCAAAATCAGATTATAGCATCAATTTCACATGATATAAAAACACCATTAACGTCTGTTATTGGTTATACTGATAGACTTAAAAATAGTAATTTAAACGAGGAAAAAAAACAAAAATACGTGGATAAGATTTATAATAAAGCTTTGGTTATGAAAGAAATATTAGAAGAGTTTGATGATTATCAAAGCTGTAATTTAAAAGAGACATTAAAGCTTGAAAAAAAATCTATTAATGAGGTTTTAGACTATGTTAAAAGTGATTTTGAAGATGATCTTTTAGATAAAAACATAAAATTATTTTTAAAAAGTAATTGTAATGATAAGTTTATAAACGTAGATGAGGTTAAATTAAAAAGGGTATTTAGTAATGTTATTACTAACAGTGTTAAAAATTTTAATGGAAGATCTGGTGAGATAAGGGTTAATATTATTTCAAGGGCTAATTTTATCAGGTTTGAAATAGCTGACTCCGGTGGGGGAGTAGCTGATGAAATGGATTTGAAAAGGATATTTGAGCCACTTTATACCAGCGATCCATCAAGAAAAATCTCTGGTCTTGGGCTTTCTATATGCAAGCAAATAATAAGTTCTTTTGATGGAAGAATTTATGCTAAGAATAATAGTATTGGTGGCTTATCAATTATCTTTATTTTACCAAGGGTATAATATTAATAAATTTTAATAAATTTGACATTAAAATTTAATATTTAAAATTTATAATTAAATTGTAGTTAGAAATAGTGGTACTTCTAACTGCTACTTATACACTCAAAAACACTACTTACTCCTTTATACCACTAAAAAAAGAGCTTATTTTGTAGGCTCTTTTTGTTTGTTTTTTAAATTTTTAGTTAGACTTAAGCATCTTTCATTATGAGCTTTTACATAATTATAATAAGTATTTGTTTTACTTGTAATACTAGTTGCTAAAATAATTATGTTTTTTATAAGTTTTTTCTCTTCTTCATTAAGCGTCTTATAATTATCAATAAAATAGGTAAGAATTCTTTCTAAATCATATAATTTAGCTGATGCAGCACATTTTTCTTTTGATAAATGCACCAATTTGTAGTATTCATTATAAAAATTTGAACTTATTTCATTATCTTTATACATAATTACACCTCGCTTATGTATTATGAAATATATAAGTTAAAAAAGCAAATTGTTATAACATTTTACCCTTTAATTCTTCAATACCACCTTTTTCCAATCTAGAGACTTGAGCTTGTGATATTCCTATTTCTTCTGCTATTTCCATTTGTGTTTTTCCAATTAAAAATCTTTCAGTAATTATTTTTCTTTCTTTTTCTTTTAATTCACTAATTGCACCTTTAAGTGATATAAAAGCATCCCAGTTAGTTGCTCTTTCTTTTTTTGATTCTATTTGATCTTCTAAGTATATAGTATCTCCACCGTCATTATAAATTGGTTCAAACATACTTACTGGATCTTTCATAGCATCAAGAGCAATGATGATATCTATTTCATCAACACCTAGTATTTTAGATACAGCTTCATTAGGTAATTCTTTTCCATTAGTAATGAAATATTCTTCTTTTATTTTCAATGTTTTATATGCTAAGTCTTTAATACTTCTTGATATTCTAAGGTTACTATTATCTCTTAGATAACGTCTTATTTCTCCTAATATCAATGGAACAGCATAGGTTGAGAACTTAACACCGTGTGATAAATCAAAGTTATCAATTGCTTTCATTAATCCGACACATCCTATTTGAAATAAATCATCCATGTTATCACATCTGTTTTGATAGTTTTTTAAGATGGATAATACCAGTTTTAAGTTGCCACATGCAAGTTCATCACGGGCTTTTTGATCTCCTTTTTGATATCTTTTAAATAATAAGTTTTTTTCTTCATCAGTTAAAACTTTTATCTTACTCGTGTTTATTCCTGTTATTTCTACTTTGTGTTTTGATATAATAATCACACCTTTCTATACTTGTTTTGATATGAAAGATGTTTTTTTATACACTTTGTTTACATATAATTTATTGGTGATTATTATGCGACTTTCTGATTTGCAAAACAAAGATGTAATAGATGTTCAAACAGGAAATAAAATTGGAAGTGTTATTGATGCTGAGATAAAAAAAGAAAATGGTCTTATAATTAAATTAATAGTTTATGAAAGAAGAGGTATTTTAGACGTTTTTAAATTAAATGATGAAATTGAAATTCCCTGGGATAAGATAAAAAAGATAGGAACTGACGTTATTTTGGTAAGTAAAAATTAAGACAAATGTGATATACTATTTTTGGAGGTTTATTATGTTTTTATTTTTATTATTGTTCTTTGTTTTCTTTTTGATAATATTTTTAGCTTTGATAGTATTTTTAATTATTTCTTATTGGAAGTTGTTTGAAAAGGCCGGTTATGAGGGTTGGAAAGCTATTATCCCGGTTTATAACATTATTGTTTTACTTGATATAATAGGTTATAAGTGGTATTACGTTTTTGTGTTTTTATTAAATTTTATTCCGGTAGTAGGTACGCTTTTTCTTATTTTATATATGGTTTCTTATAATGTTAAATTATCAAAAGCGTTTGGACAAAGCGTTCTTTTCGGTATTGGGCTTTTTTTGTTACCATACGTTTTTGCTTCTATCATAGCTTTTAGTAAAGATATTAATTACGTGGGAAAAACGGTTGATGGAAACATTGATTTTAATGATTTATTTTAAAGGAGAAAAACGATGAAGGATAAAAGAATACTACTTAAAGTAGCATGTGCATTTGAGGTTGTTTATTTAATTTTAATGTTTGTTTATTATTTGTTTTTTAAGGATTTTAATGATGAAGTTTTAGCTTCGTTGTTTATGCTTGTAGTGGGTTTTTTCTTTACTATTGTGTTATATAAAGAATCTAAAAGAAGTATAAATGATTTAAAAGAAAACAAAATGAAAGTATTAATATGTAGTATATGGCTTTTTTTAGAACCAGTAATACCTGGAATTCTTGGTTTTATCTTTTTGTCTACTTTATCTTCAAAGAAAAAAAGTCCGTTACCAGTTATTGAAGAAGATAAAAAAACAAAAATAACTTATTTAAAAGCTTTTGTTTTAATTACAATGTTTATTGCAATCATGTTTATTTTTCCAAAGTTTTCATTTTTTAATAAAATTCCAACGTATTTAATATACGTGTTTATATTTTTGCTTGTTTTGTTATTAAATTTTAAAGAATTAAAAAACAACTTTTTAATTTTTATTAAAAATTTTAAAGTTTATTTACCTTTTGTTATCAAAAGATATTTAATTATGCTTGGGATTATGGTTATTGTTGCTTTACCTATTGTTTATTTAAATAATGGGGTGATTTCATCTAATCAGACTCTTATTAATGAAATGTTTGTAAGTGTTCCTGTTTTTACTTTTTTGTTATCTGTTATTTATGCACCGTTTGTTGAAGAAAGTATCTTTAGATTATCAATAAAAAAATTCTTTAATAATAAAATAGCGTTTGTCTTAGTAAGCGGGATATTATTTGGATGCTTACACATGATTGATAAATTTACATCGTTTTATGATTTATTATATATATTTCAGTATTCTTCTTTAGGTATTTGTCTTGCCATTGCTTACTATGATTCAAAAAACATATTTGTTTCAATTTCAATGCACTTTATTCAAAACTTTCTAGCGGCTATACTTGTTTTATTAGTATATTAAGGATGTGATGTTAATGAAAAGAAAGATACTTTTGGTTTTGCTTTTTTCTCTCGTTTTTGATCAGATAATAAAGTATGTTTTCGAAACGTTCGTGTCTGGCTTTAATTTAATACCGGGTTTTTTATCTTTTATATATGTTAAAAATACGGGTGTTGCTTTTAGTATGCTTTCTAATCAAAGAGTAATGATAATTATTATATCTATTCTTTTATTAATTGTTTTAGGAGTATTTTTAAAAAGAGATTATTTATCTTTAAAAAAAGATAGTACCTTAACTGATATTACTTATGGTTTTTTATTCGGTGGTATATTAGGTAATTTAATTGATAGAATATTTCGGGGATACGTAGTGGATTATGTATCCATAAACATACTTGGTTTTGGGCTTCCGATTTTTAACTTAGCGGATGTTCTTATTACGGTAGGAGTTATTTTACTTTTCATAATAACTATTAGAAATGACAAGAAAAAAACATCATGATATGTTTTTTTTCTTTATTGTGATATAATATTATAAGTTGTAGGTGATTAATCATGGAATATAAGTTTGAAGATGAAAATACTTCAATTAGGGTAGATAAATATTTAATAGACAAACTTAATTTATCAAGAAGTAGCGTGCAAGATATGATAAAGCAAGAACTAATTTTGGTAAATGAAAAAATAGTAAAGAAAAACTATATCTTAAAGTTAAATGATAAAATAAAGATTTTAGGTGAATTAAAAAAAGATACTAACGTGTTACCTGAAAAAATGGATTTAGATATCGTTTATGAGGATGATGATGTAATAGTTGTTAATAAGCCATCTGGAATGGTTGTTCACCCTGCGAATGGTCATTATTCTAATACCCTTGTTAATGGACTTTTAGCGCATACTAATGATTTAAGTGATGTAAACGGAAACATAAGACCAGGCATTGTACATAGAATTGACAAAGATACATCGGGATTATTAATTGTTGCTAAAAATGATAAAGCACATGATGCTTTAGCTAGGCAGTTAAAGGATAAAACCTTATCAAGAATTTATGTTGCTTTGGTTTATGGAGTAATAAATCATGATACTGGAGAAATTGATGCACCAATATCAAGGGATGATAAAGATAGAAAAAAAATGTGTATAAAAGAAAACGGTAAGGATGCTATAACATACTTTAGGGTATTAGAAAGATATAAAAATACATCTTTAGTTGAATGTAAGTTACTGACTGGAAGAACTCATCAAATAAGAGTGCATTTTAAATACATCAATCATCCAATCGTAAATGACCCAGTTTATTCTAATCGAAAGTTAATAGATAAAGACTTTGGACAAATGTTGCATGCAAAACAAATAACGTTTGTTCATCCAACAACAAAGAAAAAGATGACTTTTACTTGTGATGAACCAAAAAGATTTAAGGAAATAAGTGATATGTTTAAAGGCGAATAGGAGGACAACAAATGTATAAAGAAAAACAAGATTTATTAGTAATGAAGTTTTTACATTATTTTATTACCGAAAAAAATTATAATCCTGTAATCGTTCATGGTATTCAAAATGAAATATGGCTAGAAAATATGGACAGTGACATTAGAATAGTTAGAATTGTGCTAAATTATGTTCACAATGAAGAACAATTAAAATTTGACGAATACAAGGTTAAAAAGTTAGTAAATCAAATAAAATTGAAGACTTTTACTTTTAAAATGAAAGTTTTAACGTTTTATTTAGATCTTAATTCAGATATAAAATTAGAAAATACTAAAAACCATTTTAAAGTTTCAGTAAAAACGGAAAAATCACTTAATAAAAACGAAAATGTTAAACGTTTTTTTCCAGATATAAAAGATAAACTTAAATTTACTGAAGAAGGGAATTTATTATATCAAAAAATAAATAATGATATATTAAGAAAAAACTTAGATAGTTCTGAGAAAATAAACGACTTATTTAGTGAAAAAAAATCCATTGTAACATATGCACTTGTTATTATAATGGTGGTTATTTTCGCATTAATGTACGTTTTAGGTAATGGCTCACTTGATGTAAGTACTTTATTTTATTTTGGAGGGTTAATAAAAAATGGATCTCCATTTAGATTAGTTGCTAGTATTTTTTTGCACATAGGCATACTTCATTTGATAATGAATATTTGGGCACTTACTTTATTGGGTAAGCAAACGGAAAATTTTTATGGACATTTAAAAACTTTTATAATTTTTATTTTTAGTGGCGTCATTGGTAATTTACTTTCGGTAATTTTAATGGACGAAAGAACAATATCAGCCGGAGCATCGGGTGCTATATTTGGACTTATGGGAGCAATATTATATTTTGCAATCAATCAAAGGACATATATGGGACAAGCTTTAAAAAAAGAAATTCTACCAGTTATAATTATTAATTTATTATTTGGATTTTTACTAACCGGCATTAATATGTATGCTCATGTCGGAGGATTAATCGGTGGAATACTTATATCAACTGCTTTAGGTATCAAGTGGAAATCATCAAAATTTGAAAGGATAAATGGTTTAATAGCTTCTATTATTTTGGTGTTTGTATTAGTTTATTTAGCATATTTTATATAAAGGGACTTACGCTTATGATAATATTTAGAATAATTAGCATTATATTTATTTTTGTTGGGTTAATCATCGTTATTTTTAATAGCATTATTTCAAGAAAAAATAATAATAAACCAACAAGCAAAAAAGATGGGCATCATTTTTGTATTTTAATACCTGCTAAAGACGAATCAAAAGTAATTGAAGGATTACTTAAAAGTATTAGCAATCAAAGTTATAAAATAAACATGAATGATGTATACGTAATAATTGAATCTAAAGAAGATAAAACGTTTAAAATAGCAAAAGACTATAAAGCACAAGTTGTTGTTAGAAAACATCTTTATCTTCAAAGAAAAGGTTACGCACTAGATGAGGCAGTAAAAGAGATACTTGCCAAGAAAAAACATTATGACGCATACTTTATTTTTGATGCTGATAACACTCTTGATAAAGACTTTATTAAAAACATGATTCCCATTTATGATAAAGGATACGATGTTGCAGCAGGATACAGAAATTGTAAAAATGGTAACAAAAGCGTCGTTGCAGCCTCATCAGCCTTGACTTTCTCTTTAGTAAATACGATTTTCAATAAAAAGAAAAATAAAGAAACAAGAAACATAACTTTTTCTGGAACTGGTCTTTACATTAGAGGTTATTTAATTGAAAAATGGAAAGGTTATCCGTTTCATTCTTTAACTGAGGATTATGAATTAAGTAGTTATGCAACGTTAAATAATTTAACAACTTATTATAATACTAATTCTGTATTTTACGATGAACAACCAGTTAAATTTAAAGCTACTATAAATCAAAGAGTAAGATGGATAAGAGGTTATTTTGACGTAAGGGCTAATTATTTTAGAAAACTAATTAAATCGATTAGTAAACACGACAAAAACGTTGGTTCTAAAATAGATGAATCAATTGGGATACTACCATATATATTTATTGTTTTAGGATTATTTATTTGGTTTTTATCATTAACATATTTTATCGTATATAATTTATTTTTAAATAAAGATATATTAAAAACACATCTTTTAGAACTCTTAATATATTTTGCCGTTTTATATTTAGCATTATTTACCATGACTTTGGTTATTGTTATTTTAGAAGGTAATAAAATAAATTTAAGTTCAAAAATGAAAGTTAAAGTATTGTTTTATAATCCTATTTTTATGATAAGTTATGTACCATGTGCTATTAAAGCTATTACAAGCAAAGAAGTTAAATGGACAAAAACCGAGCATGATAATTAAAAAATAGAAAAATTTACATACTTAAAAGATATTTATAATAAAATTTATAAATGTCTTTTTTATTTTATTAATATAACATATTTAAAAATAATAATATCTGTCAATAATTTAGGAAAATGTCCTAAAAATATTTAAACATTAGCGGAAAAAT
>CAYSJY010000015.1:0-21421 GCA_964431705.1 uncultured Muribaculaceae bacterium
AGGAAGTAAAACAATGAAAAAGCAAAGATTAACTATTGAAGATAGAATTTTAATTAAAGAATTATTAAGACAAAATTATAAATTAAAAGACATTGCAAGAGCAATTGGTGTTAATCCTTCTACTATCTCAAGAGAAATTAAATATAGAAGAAAAGGTAATGAAAAAATTGAAGTTTGTAGTAAAACTAATAGATTCCCTTTTGTTTGTTCTAATAAGCGTTGTTGTAATAAAAGAAAATATTATTATAATTATAAAAAGGCTCAAAAAAATTATGACAATAAACTTAAATACTCAAGAGTTGGTATTGATATTGATTCAGATGAGATTGAGTATTGGAGTGATTATTTCAAAGATAAAATTAAAGATAAAAACCAGCCAACACTCCATATATTTAAAAACATCGAAAACGAATTTCCTAAATCTATTCAATCTTTTTATAAATATGTTCACAAAGGTTACTTTTTAAGTATAAATGATGAAATGATTGCAAGGTCTTTTTCTTATAAACCTAGAAATAAAATCTTCTATATTTATTATTTTACTTACATATTGTCTTTTTGGTCTTTTTGTTAACATACTATCGCTTACTTTCTTTATTATCCCTAATATAATTATATTAAAAACACATAAAAAAAAGTAAGGCTTAGTAAACTTTTATTTTGGAATAATAAAGCAACCTTACATTTTTATTATAATATATTTTTTCAAAATTAAAAGAAAAAAATGGATAAGATATTAATCCATTTTTTTCTTACGTTTAACTTCTTCTTTTTCTTTCCCTTTTTCCTTATCAACAAATTTATAAATTATGTTACTTTCTTCTAATATACGTATTTCATTACTATCAAAAGAAATATAATTTATCTTTTCTCCATCTTTATTTATTAAATCATACTTATCTTTTAATCGAACTATAGCTAAACCATATTGAAAATATTTAATACCATCATACTTTGCCTCTATTACATCGATTCCGTTTTTATCAATCAAACCATACTTACCATCTAATTTGACCCAAGCCAGGCCTCCTTGAAAGTCTCCAACATTACTATATTTCGCCTCTACTTCTTTTCCATTTTTATCAACAAACCCATACTTGCCATCTAATTCAACCCGAGCTAAGCCTTCTTTAAAATATCCAACCCAATCATATTTTGCTTCTACTACCTCTTTACCATCTTTATCAACAAAACCATACTTGTCTTTTAATCCAAACCAAGCTAGACCTTCAAAAAAATCTCCAACATCATCATATTTTGCTTCTACTACCTCTTTACCATCTTTATCAACAAAACCATACTTGTCTTTTAATCCAAACCAAGCTAAACCTTCTTGAAAATTTCCAACACGATCATACTTTGCCTCTACTACTTCTTTTCCATTTTTATCAACAAAACCATACTTGCCATCTAATTTAAAACAAGCTAAACCTTCTTGAAAATTTCCAACACGATCATACTTTGCCTCTACTACTTCTTTTCCATTTTTATCAACAAAACCATACTTGCCATCTAATTTAAACCAAGCTAAACCTTCAAAAAAATATCCAACATCATAATATTTTGCCTCTACTACCACGATTCCGTTTTTATCAATAAAACCATACTTGTCATTTAATTCAAACCAAGCCAAGCCTTCATGAAAAGCTCCAACAAAATCATATTTTGTTTTTATTACTCCCTTACCATCTTTATCAATAAAACCAAAGTTGCCATTTGATTTTTCTCTTTTTGTAATTTCCATACCAAACGCCTCCTCCTTCATTTGTGGAATATAGTATCATTTTTTTACTATTTTGTCAAATCCACACACTTCTTGATTGTGTAAAATAGTTTGGAAAAAGAGTATGAAAAAAGGAAGACCCCTGTTAAAATGTAGTTGTACAAAACATTAGAAAGGAGTCTTCCATATGAACAATGTACCACAAAATTATAACAATTTATTAAAAAATATTATTTTAAATACCTTTTCTTCTAATTTAGAAAATATATTATGTAATATATTTGATTCTTCAAATAACGTTTTTAATTATGTTAATATACTCTCTAATTTAGATAATTCTCTTTGTAATATTGCAAAGCAATCTCTTATCTCTTGTTTTGAATCCTTTGATAAGTCTTTTAAATATTCTTTAGAAAGAAAACGTAAATTTGAGATTAAATCATTTCATCCTAGAACTATTCTTACTTTTTTTGGGGAAATTACTTTTTATAGAACTTTCTATAAATCTAAACTTACCGGTAAAAACTTCTGTTATGTTGATAGATTTTTAGGTCTTCATAAATATGATTATTTCGATCCTTACTTAAAATCTATTGTTATTGAGTATTCTTCTTTCAATTCTTATCCTAAAGTTGCCAAATATCTTAATGATTTAATTGGTAATAGAGTATCCATTAATAATAAACAAAAATATTTCTCAAGACAAACTATTGGAAACATTATTTTAAATTCTAATATTTCTAACGTTAACTATAATCCTAAGCTTGTTACTCCTGAAACATTATACATCATCGCTGATGAAAAATAGATCCCTGCTCAAAATAATAACAATAATAATATTATTGAAAAATACGTTGTTATCTTTGAAAGGATTAAAAATCATAAACTTTTAAATAAAAGAATCTTTGCCTCTAATGATAATTCTTTTATAAATGTTTCTTTGGATTATCTTTTTTATACTTATGACATAGATAAAATTAAAAACATATTTATTATGGGGAATGGTGTCAAATGGATTTATAAGTTAAAATATGTATATAAAATTGACTCTCATATAAATGTTTCTTTTTGTTTAGATAAATTCCATTTTAAGAAAGCCATTCATCATATATGCTTAAACAAAAATTTAGAAGATATTCTTACCTTTTATGTTTTAAATGATATGAAAAATAATTTCATAGATTGTTGTTCTTCTTTAATTCATTCTTTCCCACACAGGTCTGAAACAATTAAGTTGGAAATGAATTATATTTTAAATAATTGGAATAACATCAACAACTTATATTCCTATAATTTAAGTTGCCTATGGAATCTCGAATTTCTCATAACATCGCTGATTTATTTACCTCTAGACCTAAAGCTTATCCTATTAATATGATTAATAAATTAATTTAAGTCAGACTCTACTATAAAAATAATGACAATTTAAAAGAGTTATACTTAAATAACTTTAATTTAAGTACAACTCTTTCCTTTAACAATCATTATCTTAACTTCAATATCTTTGATAAATTTCAATCTTATAATTATTTAAATGATTTGATTTTTAATCCTACATTTTAACTTTTTATATTATTTTCTCAAAATCTCTTTACATTAACAATAATTTTCTTTCGTCTTTGTTAACAGTCTGAAAGTATGATTTTGTCAAATCATACTTTTACATATTATTTAAGAATAACTTTGATTTTAAAATTTACAAATTACGCTTTTCAACTATCTTTACCACCGCATTAATCGCTTCTTCTGGTGTTTTAACACCCACACATTTTAATCTTTTTCTTTTATCAAAGTACTTATTAGATAATTTTTTTGCATACCCTCCAAAATTTTCAACGGTTATTATAGGTATATTAGCTTGGTATGCTATAGCCATTTCAGTTAAAGTCCCAGATCCTCCAGATATAGCAATAATAACATCACATGATAACACCAGTGAAAATTCTCTTCCACCACCAATTCCTAAACCAGTTGCAACAAGCACCGTTGGTTTAAAATCACCATATATCTTTTTTTCTTTTCCTGCTGTAACGCCAACTGTTATACCACCACATTTATCGGCAGATCTCGCTGCTATTGTAGATAAAGAATCATATTCTTTTTCTGCGCCATAAACTAAAATATATTTCTTTTCAGCTATTAGACCGCCTAATTTTTTTGCAAAATTCATAGCCTCCTTATTATAGTTTAAATCCTCGGCTGAACCCATTACTCCCACTTGAATTTTTTTCATAATTTTCCCATTCCTTTCTTTAAAACCTTAACAATCTTTTCATCTTCATCAGCTAAATATATTTTTTCTGGTAAATCACTTACATAAAACTCTTTATTTGATTTTCGGTTTATTTCTTCCCATAGTTTGATACTTCTTGATATACATCCTAATGAAAAATCTTTTTCTTGTTCTTTTGGAACAGATGCTCTTACAACTGGATTACCAAACGGTTTAAAATAATAGGATTTATACTTCAAATTGTTTTTTAAAACTAATATTCCCCCTTGAACTATTCCAAAATAAAAATCTCTTTCACATATTTGGTCAATTACGTTATTATCAAGTAAATAACTACATTTTAAACCATATGGTAACTGATCATTAAATTTTACATAAGATTTGTAAGTAGATATTAAAGATCTTATACCAATTACTTGTATTTGATATTTATTAAATTCTTCAATAATCGTTTGTAAAACACCACCACTAAAAACAACGTCATCAAATAAAATTATTTCACTTATTCCTATTTTTTTAAAATAACAAGCTAAGTTTTTTATATTAATATTTACATCTAAAGAAACGTCTGGGTTGTTTCTTGATACTATTTTATTAGAACCATCTAACCTCGTACAATCCAAAAAGAAAACGTTTTTATCTGGTTTTAAATAGACCTTATCTAGTGATATAATTGGATATTTATTAATAATATCTTTAATTACATCATAAGTTTCATTTAACATATCATCTTCATTTATTATTGTTACTTTACCATTAAATACTCTTTTTGCATCTAAATAAAAATCTTTTCTAATTTCACTAATAAAATCATTATCTGGTACTATCATACCATTATTTAAATAATTAAAATCTAAAGCGTTATATCCATTTAATATTCTTATTATATCATTACTAAAAACAACGCCATCATCTATTTTTTTCATATTATTCTCGTATAATCAACCTTATAGAAATATTAATCTATTTAATTGATTCCTTTCTATTTATATTTTTTTGTTTATAAAACTTCTTCTTAATTCATATTTCAATTAAAAAAACCATACAGATATTTCTACCTGTATGGTTATACAGGCAACAAGCACCACAAAGAGCACTTGCGCCTACGGTAATTTTAATGTCGTATTAACAAGTGCAAAACTTTATTATGATGATGCTTAACTATGAAAAAACCAAACATAATAATCATTCCTTTCTAAGACTTGTTAAACAACAACTAGTAAATTTAACTTACGTTATCATTGTAACATTAAAAATATAAAGAGTGAAATACATATAATTTATACAACTTATAAATAATTTTTATAACAAAAAAAGAGATAACTCTCTTTTAAAATAAACTAAGTTGACTAGATTCTGGTAAAATGTTTAAAATACCCATTAGTCTCATCCTATCAATTAAAGTTTGTGATACTTTAGCTCTTACCTGTAAATCTTCTATTGAAATAAAATTATTCTTTTGTCTTTCTTCAACGATTTTTTTAGCAACCGTATCACCTAACCCTTCAATTGCACTAAAAGGTGGATAAATAGAATTATCATCTTTAACACGCCAAGTGGTAGCTTCACTTTCATATAAGTCAACTTCCAAAAAACGAATGTTTCGAGCGGTTGCTTCTAATGCTACTTTTAAACTTTCAAGTTGCCCTGTTTCTTTATTTGTTGCATCATAACCTTTATTTTGGATTTCAATTACTTTTTCTTTTATAGAGCTATATCCTTTTATCATGGCTTCAACATCAACGTCAGTTGCCTTAGAACTAAACCAAGAAGCATAAAAAGCAACTGGCATATGAACTTTATACCAAGCTATTCTAAACGCTGATATAACATATGCTGCAGCATGAGCTTTTGGGAACATGTATTTTATTTTACCACACGAGTCTATAAACCAATCTGGAATATTAGCATCTTGCATGGTTTTAACATGTTCTTTCCATATTTCTGGATCTTTAGATGCTCTTCCCTTACGAACGAACTCCATAATTTTAAACGCCTTAATTGATTCAACACCATGGTACATTAAATAAACCATAATATCATCACGACAGCCTATAACATCTTTAAAAGGAACGATATTATTCTTAATTAACTCTTGGGCGTTTCCAAGCCATACGTCAGTACCATGAGATAAACCTGATATTTTAATTAACTCCGCAAAAGTAGTTGGCTTAGTTTCATATACTAAAGATATCGTAAAATTAGTTCCAAACTCAGGTATTCCAAGGGTACCTGTTTTACACATTATCTGTTCGTTTGTAACACCAAGTGCTTTAGTAGACGTAAAAATACTCATCGTATCTTTATCATCTAATGGAACTTTGGTAATATCTGTTTTGGTAATATCTTGTATCATTCTAAGTTGTGTTGGATCAGAGTGCCCTAATATATCAAGCTTTAAAACGCACTCATCTATTGCATGGTAATCAAAATGAGTTGTTCTCCATGCACTAGTAGGATCATCTGCTGGAAACTGAAATGGTGTAAAATCAAAAACCTCCATGTAATCCGGAATAACAACTATTCCACCGGGATGCTGTCCCGTTGTTCTTTTAACACCAGTACATCCAAGAGCCAATCTTTCAATTTCCGCTGGTCTTTTATTTATTTCTTTATCTTCTACGTATCCTTTAACAAAACCATAAGCTGTTTTTTCTGCTACCGTACCAATCGTTCCAGCACGATATACGTTATCAGGTCCGAATAAAACCTTTGTATAAGCATGAGCTGATGCTTGATTTAAATCACTAAAGTTTAAGTCTATATCAGGCACTTTATCTGCGTTAAATCCTAAGAACGTTGCAAATGGCATATCTTGACCATCTTTATACATATCATTACCACAAACAGGACACTTTTTATCCGGTAAATCAAATCCTGTTGAATAAACCGAACCTAAAGGCTTTCCATCATCAAAATTAAATATACTATGCTTACATTTTAAACATCTATAATGAGCTGGCAAAGGATTAACCTCGGTTATTCCCATCATTGTTGCAACAAATGAAGACCCAACCGATCCACGAGATCCAACTAAATATCCCTCATCATTAGAGTGTTTAACCAGTCTTTGGGCAATTAAATATATAGGATCAAAACCTCCACCGATAATACCTCCAAGTTCTTTTTTTACCTTCTTTTCTAAAGCATCATCGGTAAGCTTTTCTTCATCCGTCCAGTTGTTTTTAAAATAAGTTTTTAACAAATCTTTAACAGATTGAAAACCTTTTAAAATCACATCATGCATTAATGCATAAGCTTTTTCATTTAACTCATCATCCGGTAAATCGTTGCTTTCCTTTTTAACATTTTCCAAACATACGTTAAATACAACGTTACCATAAAGTTCACTTGCAATACGTTCTTCAATGTTTAACGGAAGTGGATTACCATACCAATTTTTGGCTTTTTCATATACCAAATCCGTTACAACGCGTGGACAATCAAGATAACTTTTTTCATCATCTGATTTAACACGTGGTGAAAAAGGAATTCCCTTAGTATCTATTATTACCTCTACTTCATCTACCATATCAAGAACCTTATTAGTGTTTGTAACAACGATTTCATATGCTAATTCTTCGCCTAAAAATGAAAAATCTTTAAGCATTTCATCAGTTGTTCTAAAATGCTGGCTTGGTATTTCTTTTATTTCGTTTTTAGCAAGCGGATGACGTCCACCACCTGGTACTCTTTGATTAACGATAATCTCACGATAAATTTTATCTTCTCTTCTAAAATGATGAACATCCCCTGTTGCAACGATTAGTTTACCAGCACTTTTAACTGCTTTTATAATTTTTCTTATATGATTTTCAAGTTCTTTTTCATCTTTAAAATCACCCATTTGAATTAAATGATTATATACCTCAGGAGGTTGTACTTCTACATAATCATAAAAATTAATTACGTTATTAAGTTCTTCCCCTTCCTTACTTCTAGCTTGGATAAATACTTCTGATTCATAACAACCAGAACCTATTAATACACCTTCTCTTAACCGCTCAACTTCACTTCTTAAAATCCTAGGAGTTTTGTATAAATAAACCGTATTTGCAAGCGATATCATTTTAAAGATGTTTTTAAGACCAGTTTTATTAAGTGCTATAGCATTAAAATGATATGTTCTACCGAATTTATGAATCTCATCTTTGCTTATTAATCTACCTAAATCACTTATTTTTTCATAGTTTTGACTATCTAATTTTTGTAAGAATTTATCAAAAACCAAAGCAGTTCCTTCCGCGTCATAATCTGCTCTGTGATGTGATTCTTCATCCCATGGTACATTATACCTTTTAACCAAAGCTGATAGACTATGTCTTGAATGACCTTGATCTAACGCACGTGATAATTCTAAGGTATCAATTACCGTGTTTTTAAACTCGCCTAAGCCATATTTTCTCATTGCCATTTCAATAAATGAAATATCAAATTTTGCATTATGGGCAACCATCGGCAAATTACCTGCCCAATCTAAAAACTCTTTGGTTACCGTTTGTTCATCATCACATCCTGCTACCATTGCATCAGTAATCTGAGTTAACTGTGTAATACGACTCGAAATATGTCTTTTAGGATTAATCAATTTATCAAACCTATCTATAATTTGTCCCTTACAAATCTTAACCGCACCAATTTCAATCATCTGATCTTCCGTTGCGGCATTAAAACCAGTGGTTTCCGTATCAAACACAACGTACGTGTTATCAACAAGTGAATCATCCGTTGGTCTTACCACGATGTTTACCGTATCATCAACAAGCGTTAACTCAGTTCCATACAAACCTTTAAAATGTTTGCTTGGATCTTCTATTTTTTTATTATGGGCTTTAATAAGACCATAGGCAATCGGAAAAGCCTGACACCCATTATGATCGGTTATTGCAACACCACGGTATCCCATGTCAATCGCAGAAGTCACAAGCTCACATGTGTGTTTTCCTAAATCTAACTTAGTTAATCCATCCATTTGACTCATCATTGTATGAGCATGAAGTTCCACTCTTTTTACCTTTGCATCATCTTTTATAACGGTATTTTTAGATGGTATTTTCACAACGTTTCTTATGTTTAAAACCAAATCCTTAGCATACTGATCTTGTTTTACATAACCATTTATTTTAAACCAACCAGATTTCATACTCTTAGACATCTTTTTAAAAGCATCAGCATCCTTAGTAAAAAACTTAGCATAAATACTATCAGTGTTATCACTTATTTTAAGAGTTAGTATCTTAAAAGCACTCTTACTTGATTCAAACTCATCAAGCCCAAAAACGTATGCTTCAACCGTTACGTTAGCTTCCTCAGTTATGATATCTTTAATTAAAGTTATTTTACCATTAACATCATCACCATATATTATTGGACTTTCTTTTTTTGTTTCCTTTACTATTTCTACTTTAGGATTTTCTTCTTTTTCTTCTTTTTTTTCTTTATTTATAATAAAGTCTATTTTTAAATTATCAAAACCTATTTTCTTATATAACTTTTCTATACTACTTATGTTATTTTTCAAAATGTTTTGTTCTGCTATGTTTTCTAGTTCTATCGTAAGCGTATTATCATCTATTTTTAGTTGCTTTTCTTTAAATAACTCTTTCATTGGCCTTGTTAAGGTACTAGCATCAATTACGTAATTATAATAATTAAAAGCATCAGAATAATTAATGTTCTTAATAACAAAACAAGCATCTACAAAATTCATGTCCTTAAATCCATTTTTAATGTTTTTATCAATATACTCAATTACTTTTATATCCAAAGGATTTTTTATTTCAATTACAAAAACGCCATTTTGTCTCGTGTGATCTAACTTTAATTTTAAAATTTTGCCCTCATTGAAATAATCATAATATTCTTTAGGAAGATTAATTTTATCTAAAAACAACTTTAACTTATCATGCATAATATCACCTTACTTTTGTCTTAAATATTATAACATTAAAGCATTCATTTAGAAATAGAAAACAAATAAAAAAAGCAACTTTTTAGTTGCCTTTTCTCTTCGAATAACCTAAATCAATTCCGTCATCATTATATTTACAAGAGACATTATTTGGATTTTGACTAGTCTCAAAATCTTTTAATATACTTGCCCCATTTAACTCTATTAGTTTATTTGCAATAACAAGCACGTCTGATTTTTTTATCAGTTCATTATCAAATTTATTTTCATTAATTAAATTTATTGCCTTTATAAGTAAATTAAATTCTTCATCAGATAATTTTTCTATTGATTTTTTTAAATTTAAAATATTATTTTTTAACTCTGTTTCTTTTTTAATAAAATTCGCAGCATCTTCCTTTTCTTGATTTTTATCGATATGATATTTTATCAATAAAGAAATTCCACCAACAATAGGAAGCATCACAAAATAAGCTGTTCTCAATACACTTTTATAATTCTCGGAAGGCACTACTAGAACTAAAGTACCACTTAAAATTCCAAATGTATATGCACATGCAAGACTACATGTTGTAACATACTCTAAAACTTTTAAACGTTTCATTTGTTTAGG
The DNA here is from genome assembly GCA_964431705.1 of uncultured Muribaculaceae bacterium. Taxonomy (GTDB): domain Bacteria; phylum Bacillota_I; class Bacilli_A; order RF39; family UBA660; genus Aphodocola. The sequence goes on from CAYSJY010000015.1 coordinate 10,481, forward strand.
GCTAAAATGTATTACATTTTTTTCTTTTATCCCCTTTTTCACTAATTCAATAAATTCTTCATCACTCATGTTTTTTATATCTTCTAATTTCATGTTTATTCCCTCAATACAAAAATATTTAAACCAATTATATTGTAACATATTAAATAATATTATTAAAGTCAAAACAACACTATTTGTTGTTTTTCTTCAGATTATTATGGTATCTTTTATATCTATGCTTGATGAATCCATGTTATAAAAAATTAAACTAGTATTTAAAAAACTTGATAATATAACCGTGTTGATGCGTTGATTTTTGTTTTTAACACTAGTTAAAGCAACAAATAAACTATTATCAGTTTTAATTAACTTTATAAATTCGTCATCACTCATCTTTTTAATTTCTTCTAAAATTATTTTAACCAATCTTTATTAATTTTTATTATCTTTTTTACTTGATAATAGTTAATATCACAAGTAAATTTAAGTTCAAACACTATTCTTTAATTAAACTTTGTAATCCAATTATTTCATAACCCCTACTTTCAATAGTATTTATCATTAGTTTAAAATTGGAAAAATCATAATCTTCTAAGTCATATAATACCATTATTCCTTTAGATAAATTTTCTTTTAATTCAGTTATTGTAGGATTAATTAGCGTTGGTGTTATAGTATGCATTTTCTTTTTTGAACATATTTCTTTTTGATTATCATCTTTGTTTTCATTTAAACACAAATTAGAGTTTTCTAAAGTAATACTCTCAATTAAATTATTAGTGACCTTTATCATTGTGTTATCATATTTATTATTGTATCCTAAATTGTATATCTCAGCGTTTAAATCCACTAAATCAAACGCAGTATCAACGTTTTCTTCTAAAAAGGCACCATCTATAAAAATGTTAACTTTTACGTTATTATTTTTTACTTGATTTATTAGATTATTTAAGTTTTTGGCAGATTTAACTTTAAATATTATTGAAACATAACTGTTTTTAGTATTCCCGCCGGTTATATAATAATCATAGTTATTAGTTATTGTTTTATTAGGTAATTGTTCTTCATAAACTATCTTATCCTCATTAAACTCATCATCATCTTTCATGTTTTTATATGATTTTTCTTCGTTAACAACAAGACCTGACAGACCAAGTATTATTTCATCATCTCTTATTATGGGTTCTATAGCAGCAGTGTCATGTTCATTTTTATAACTGATTACCTCTTGCATTAAAGGATCACTTTTCCTTACCTCACTAAATACTTTGTCAGTGTATATAAAACTTACCAATAAAAGTAAAAAAAGTCCTAATAATTTACTCATTTGTTTTAGCAATATAATCACCTAATAAATGATATGAAAAGTTTTAAAAAAAAGACTTTAAAAAGTCTTAATTTTTGTATGCGGCTTCTGGTTTTAATATATATGTATTGGTAATATAATCATCTTTAGATTCCCAGTTAGATAATTTTAAATCACTGTTTTGAGTGTATATTTTAAAAGTAACGTTTGATAAAATGCTTTGATTTGGAACACAATAAGTTTTTTTACCACTAACATCTTCATCATCTGCTAAAACAATCTCTCTTTTAGAAGAATCAGTATATGTTACTTTAACTTTACTAACTTGCTCTGGCAAATTAAGGATAAAACACCTAGGATCAGCCTTGGTTGTTTTAAGTGTTATTTTATTCTCACTTTCTTTAGCTTCTTTTATCTCACTTAAACTAATTGGGCTGTAATAACCTTTTACCGTAAAAGTTTTATAAGCATACATATCTTTATTTTGTTCTGCTGAAACAAAACTCCAAGTAAGTGGTGCATAACTTTTAGTTATTTTAGAAGCATTGGTTATCTGAAGTCTTATTTGATACGTTTGATTTTTATTTTTTTTAGATTTTATTTCTATTTTAAAACTTCTTGTTTCATTGTCAATTGTGTTTTCTTCTATTTTAGTTAATTCATTATCATTTAATTCATACAACGTATAAGTATAATTACCAGAGTAGTTATAAATTACGTCTGGAACTTCAACTTCTATTACGTAGTTGCTGTCATCATTGTAATATTCACTTACTAAAAATCCATTTTCATTTATTAATAATCCACTGAACTTAGATGCTATTATGCTTTTAGCTAAATCAGTAACGGTAGTACCTTTTAAAACACTTACAAAATTAAAACATAGAAAAAAAAGGATGATTATAGAAATAAAAAGTAATACTTTAGCTTTTTTTAAAACTTTATCGTTTGCAAGACGTGGACGACCCACTTTAGGTTTTTCATCTTTTAAAAGCCATTCTTTCATTTTATCATCCCTTTATTTATAATCTAATATCTTTTTATGAATACCTGGTTCAACAACATCAAGTGTACTTATACTTATTTCCAAAGACTTTTTGTATTCTCCTTTGAAAAATAATTTTTCAGCTTTAATTAATCCTTCATTAATTATTTGTTTTGATGATCTATATCTGTTTCCGTAAACGATTGCATACTCGGATAAAAGAGCTGCTTTTACCATGTCAGCCGTTGTGTTATGAAGTTTAAAAACTAAATCACGAGCTGTATCAACTCTTATGTTTAACGTATCAACATCAATAGGTGTTTTAGATAATTCTTTTTGAATTTCCTTTATTGCATCAGAGGCCTCCGATAGTTCAACATAATAAACGTCTGGTATTATAGGAAGTCTGTTTTTTCTTATTTGATACTTAGATTGTTTTAACAATAACTTAATGTCTTCTAATTGTCCTTTAGCACGCTCTTCATCATCTTTTAAGTTACTAACCTTTTGTAATAATTCATTTAATTTTTCATGCAAGTTAGTCAATTTCAACATGATTTTTTCTAACTCAGAATTAAGTTTAGAAAAAGGAAGTGTATGATTTTTATCTAGGGATTGTAATTTTTCATAATCCCTTATTACATCTTCGTACTCATCTTCTAATAAACTTACTGATTTTAAAGTATCATCTGTTAAATTATAATGTTCTTTCATCTCTGGCAATTTATTAGACACCGCGTTTAATGTTTTACCAATGTGTTTTCTTTTTTTATTAAAATCTTTTATTCCTTCCTCATAATATTTTCGACTTATCTTTTCGGTTTCAAAGTCATTAAAAAGCGAATCAAAATAATCAAGTATCGTTTTAAGTTCAAAAGTTACATCCTCTAAATTAAGAACCCGAACTCGATCAAAAATAGTATTTACTTTTTTTTCAGTCTCTACAATGTTATACTCAACGTTTAAATAATCAAGTTGATAACCTTCTCTGGTAAGTTTTATATACTCAGTTGATATATCCTCAGTTCTTTTTGGTATCAAACTTTTACCCATTAACATTATTTCAGGCACTTCATCTATTACGATGTTCATGTGTTCTAGCATTTCTGTTAGTCCTTTAACAACGTATATAACTTCTTCATAATCTTTTTTTTCCATTACTCTTTCAAACTCTTCAAAACGTTTTTCAATCGTTTCAAATTGAAGTTCAATAGTTTTAACGGTTTCCTCATAATCAGGTTTAGTATCATTAAAACGCTTTTTTAAATTACGATATAAAGCTTTTAACTTTATAACGGTTGCTCTGTTTCTTTCCTCACTTGAAGTTATTTCCTTGATTTCTGATAAAATCTTTTTTATCTTTGTTTTAACCTCGTATAGTTTTATTTCAATTTCGGTTATTTTTGTATATATATCTTTTGATTTTGAATTATTATCAACCGCGAAAGAAACTTCTATTAACATATCATTTACCTGTGGTATCGTTTCTTTTTCAATCATTTGAAACTTCATCTTCCAAGTTTCATATTTTTCTTCTAGTTTTACGTTGTTTTTAACTAAAGCCTCTACTTTTGATAACTCGTTTAAGACAGGAACGTTAATAAGTAGGTTTTTTTCTTTTTCAAGTTTATTTATTGTTGTTTCAATCCTTTTTTTTCTTTTACTTTTTACTATTATTGTTAAAGTAATTATTATAACTATTAAAATAACAATGATGGTACCAACGTATAAGCCTTTTCCCATTAGACATCCTCCTACCTTAAAAATATTTTATCACAAATTGTAATATTTTGCATCATATAAAAAAGGTTTTTTATAAATATTAAAACCTTTAACCTTAAAAAATATTATTATTTCTTTTTAATAAAAGTTGTGATGACATGAGTATCTTTTAATATGCTATAACTTGTCTCAAAATGTTTTTTTACATTTTTATCAAATACATAATCATTAACATACCAATCACAATCATATATTAGTCCATAATCATTTAACAACTTACTTAAGTCTACTAATATTTTACTAGTATCTTTATTTAAAACACTTAACAAATTGCTTAAATAAATAACGTCAAACTTGCCTAGTTTTTTACTTTTTAATTTGTTTATGTTAGAATCAACGTATTTAATACTACAAAAACTTAGCTCTTTTTTTAATATGTCATAATTTTCCGGAATTAAATAAGCATTATTTTTAATCATTTCATTTGGTTCTTGGTCTAAATATAACATTACTAAAAACTTTTTTATAAAATTACTTTCTTTACTGATATCTATAAATTTATTAAAGAAAGCTTTTTCATCATCAGATAAATATTCTTCTAAATCATTTAGCATAAGTATAAAGTTATTTAACATTTTAGTATTAGAATTCCAATCATCTTTAGCTAGCCAAAAAATCAATTCTTCCATCTTATTTAAATACTCATCATAGTTATATTTTCTTATCATAGCTATTTTTAAAGCGGTATAATACTTACAAAACCTATTAATGTCAAAACACGTAATATCCTTTGAACCTGCTAAGGCAGCGGTAATAGCATGATCGCCAGATGAAGTCACACATAAAACTCTTTTATCTTTTAAATTTTTATCATAATATACTCTTAAAGGCTCATTTGTATAAGGATATACTTCATGTGCACATTTATACTTTGATACTGAGTTTTTTTCTATGACTGGAACGGTATTTTTTATAAAAAAACTTTCTAATAACATTAAATCGGTGTCTAATTTCTTTTTATTACTCATAATACTTCCTTCTTTTAATACTTTTCATTATCCTATCATAAAACTTTAATATTATCAATAACCCTTGACTATTATCATATTATTAGTTATAATTACAAGCGTGTAAACTTTAAAGCAGCGCTTTTTGAATTTAATAACGTGTTTGTTTGCAATCGTTATATTAGTAATCCTTTTAAGCTGCGAGGATGAAAATATTAAAACAAACTCCCTATTAAATGGCAAAAGTCCTTTAGTTTACAAAAACAAAGGAGGATTGATGATATGGCAAGATATACTGGCCCAATTTACAAGAAAAGTCGTCATTTAGGATTTTCTTTATTAGAAAATGGAAAAGAATTAGCGAAAAGACCATATGGTCCTGGTCAACACGGAACAGATAGAAGACGTGGAAAAGCTTCTGAGTACAAACTTCAATTAATGGAAAAACAAAAAGTTAGATTGATGTACGGCTTAAATGAAAAACAATTTAAACTAACTTTTAAAAAAGCAGCTAAAATGAAAGGGATTCAAGGTGAAAACTTTCTTAAGTTACTAGAAAGCAGATTAGATAACATAGTTTATCGCATGGGACTTGGTGCAACAAGAAAAGCAGCAAGACAAGTTGTTAATCACGGACATATCATGGTAAATGGTAAAAAAGTAAATATTCCATCATACCAAGTAAAACCTGGTGATGTTATTACTGTTAAAGAATCATCTAAAGGACACAAAGCTCTTTTAGAATCACTTGAAAAAGTAAATAAAACATCAGAATACGTAGAATTTGATAAGAAAAAACTACAAGGTACTTATTTAAGATACCCACAAAGAAGTGAACTTTCTGCTGATATTAAAGAATCAATGATCGTTGAATTCTATAATAAATAAAACGTAAGATATTAATCCTACGTTTTTTTTGTTTCTCGTAACTTTTTTAAAAAATAATTGTATTTAATAATTGATACCAACATAACGAAACCAATAAGTATTAAAGTAAAGATAATAGGTATTTCAATTATTGCATAAGTAAATGACATACTTTTTGTTATAGAAAAATACACTAAATTATACATAAGTGATGAATTAAACACCACTGACAGTAAATTATCGCCAAAAGTATCACTAAGACTATTACTTTTACCTGTGTTTATGTTATAAGTAAGCATACTAATAAAACCAGTTATAATACCTAAAACAAATGATGTTAAATTAACTTCATAAACGTTCTTAATTAAAACGATAAAAGATAAAACACTAATTGTTAATAAAAGAATCATTATTATGTAGTTAACTTTTTTAACCTCTTTCATTAGTATGGATTTTTTTTGTCCGTTTTTTATTTCTTTTAATCTACTTTTTACAAACTTAGATAAAACATCTTCCTCTTTTATATATAAACTTGATTTGTTAATCACATCATCAGCATTTAAATCGGTTTTTTCATTTATTAAATAAGTAAATAATGACATATTATCATTTTTTAGTGCATTTAATATATCAGTAGCAATTTTTTCTTCATCATCATCTATTAAAAAGTCTATATAACAGGAAAAACTAGATGGAATTCTTGAAATAGTTACGACCTTTTGATCTTTATAAAAAGTTATTTCTTCATCAAGTCTTTCTATTTTACTTTTTAATTCAGCTATCTTACTTCTTGCTTGATCAAGTAATTTTTTATTACTTGGAGTTTTTAAAAAAACATTATCTTTTTTTATAAAATTAACATTCAAAAAAGAATATATTGTAATTATTCCACAAATACCAAAAGGAATGGTAAAAATTAATAAATAATTTTTAAAGATAAGGTTAAAAATCATAAAAAATAAATAAAATAAACCATTAATAAAATTGTATATATTTACTATTTTTTTTCCCTTGATATTATAGATGTTAAAAGTATTGATATTTTGATTAATAAAAGAAATACCTTCATAATACAATATGTTCAAAAAACATTTTGAGGTTAATTCTTTTTTTATTTTACTTAAATTTTCAACTTCTTTACAATCGTTTACATACTCGTTAAAATCTTCTGTTACTTTTTTTTGTGACTGTTTTTTTATTAATTGCAAATATTTTTCAAAATATTTTTTAATGTTTTTTATGGATTTTTCATTTAAGTATTTTTGATAATTATTCGTGCTTGCTTTAATTATACCCTCATAACCTAAAACATTCTTTGGAAAATTAGATATTATTTCATTTGACACATTAAGTAAAAGCTCATAATCATTATTATCTAATGCATTATAGTACTCGTTTTTTAACTCTTTTAAAGTTTTTTTATGCCTTTTCATAATTATTTTCCTAAAAGTTTATTTTTTCTTCTATGTATTTTATTGCATCTTGAATGCTTAAAGTAATTTGTTTCATGGTATCTCTGTGTCTTATTGTAACCGTGTTATTATTAAGTGTTTCATCATCAACCGTAATACAAAAAGGAGTACCAATAACATCTTGTCTTCTATATCTTTTTCCAATTGAAGCAGTTTCATCATATGCCACCATAAACTTCTTCGAAAATAACTTAAATAATTCTTCAGCCTTTTGTTGGTGACGTTTTTTAACAAGTGGTAAGATTGCTACTTTATAAGGTGCTATAAAAGGATGAAAACGCATAACTTCCCTAGTATCATTTTCAAGCACCTCTTCATCATAAGCTTCACATAAAATAGCAAGTGCAAGTCTATCAGCACCAATTGAATACTCAATTACGTTTGGAATGTATTTTTCATTTGTTACAGGATCTTGATATTCTATTTTTTTACCCGAAAACTCACCATGTCTTGATAAATCCCAAGTGCCACGATGATGAATACCGTTTAACTCTTCCCAACCAATTGGAAATTTATATTGAATATCACAAGCAGCTTTAGCATAATGAGCAAGTTTATCATGATCATGATATCTTAACTTATTAGTGTTTAAACCTAAGTTCTTTACAAATTCTAAAGCACGCTTTTTATAATCTTCATAAAAGTTCATACTGTCTTCTTTTTTACAAAACATTTGAAGTTCCATTTGTTCAAACTCAATCGTTCTAAACAAGAAATTACCTGGTGTTATTTCATTTCTAAAACTTTTACCAATTTGAGCTATTGCAAAAGGAAGTTTTGCTCTCATCGTTCTTTGGACGTTAAGAAAATTAACGTATTGTCCTTGACAAGTTTCAGGTCTTAAATAAACAGCATCTTTTTTTCCTTCTACCGTTCCGCGTGATGTTTCAAACATTAACTTAAATTGTTTAATTGATGTCCAGTCAAATCCACCACAATTAGGACAAGTAATATGTTCCTCATTAATGTATTTTTCCATTTCCTCATTAGACATACCCTCAGCGGCCACGTCACCTTTTGAATATTCCTCAATTAAGTTATCAGCTCTAAACCTTTGTTTACACTTCTTACAATCCATTTTAGGATCACTAAATGACCCTACGTGTCCTGATGCTTCCCATACCTTAGGATTCATAAGTATTGCAGCATCAACCCCGTATGTTGTCATATCTTCCCAGACAAATCTTTTCCACCATGCCTTTTTTATGTTATTTTTAAGTTCTACTCCAACTGGCCCAAAATCCCAAGTATTTGCAAAACCATCATATATTTCACTTCCTGGGAACACAAAACCATATTGTTTACACAAATTAACTATTTTATCCATTGTTAAATCCTTTGCCATATTTCCTCCTATTTCAATCTTTTCTTATAAGATAAGTTTGTTTTTTCATTATGATTTTTTACCAAATTATTAATTTCATCAAACAGACTTATATCAACAAAATTAATATTTATCTTTTCACTAATTGTATCTATCGAAACATTAGTAAAACAATTAAAATTATTACAATCAACATCTAATTGGTAATTAAGAATCTCATCAAATCTTGTGTTAGGAAATTCTTTTTTTATCGTCACTTTATTATTACATTTTTTTAAAAGTAAATCAATGGTATTAAGCAAAAACTCTTTATCACTATGTATATAATTAGTCAAATTAAATACAACTGAATTATTTTTTATATCATACTTATAAGATAAAAAAATTTCATTTAAGTTAAAATTATATATTAAATCATCATTCGTTATCATCTTATCTAAGAACTGTTCTCTCGAATCATTAAAATTACGAATTGATAAATTAATGATTTCGTCTTTTTTATCAATTAATTCACTTGAACGAAAAGACACGTTTAAAGTTTGATTTTTATTTGTTGAAAAAACATCTTTAAATACCATTATCTCTTTTTTATTATCCAAGAAAATTCCCGTTATGTTTTTAGTAGAAAGAATTGCCCTTACTAAAGAATAAGCAGGTTTATTATCATTTTTTACTAAATCTATATAAAACTCTTTTAGCGTTTCATTTTCATTTTGTCCTAAAGCAAAAAGGTCTTTAACACAAACATTAGTTTTGTTTTTGTTTCCACTTATTTTTATCGAAGCCCATTTCCCACTTAAGATTGCTTTATAACCTGGGTTTTTTAAGATTGACATTATATCACTTCCTTATTTTATAATATGATTAAAATTCTTTTAATTAGCATCTATTTTTTTATGAATATTCATAAAAAACTTTAAATAAAACAAAACTTCTGAAAAAAACGTAAGGGTGAGAATATATCCCACGGTTCCACCTCACTTATTTCCAGAAGAAATCGCTTCATTCGTATAGCTGATAGGTTTCCAAGCCCGTCATCGCAACCAATACACATATATTATAACATAAAAAAATATTTTTTTATAAATTAACTAAATTTTTTAAAAAAATCTTACTTTTTAAATAAAGACCCGTATATCTATCATAATAATCATCTAAAAAGTCATTTATTTCTTTTTTTACATCACTTGAAACATCAAGCTTAGTTATTTTAGAAATATCGATGTATTCTAATACCCTAATTAATTTAATGGTCTTATCACTTACTATGTATTCACTTTCTACATGATTTTTACATACGAAACCACCTTTATAACTAGATATTGTTATCACATTTTTATTTCCACAAACAACACAACCATCTAATTTTGGTGCAACACCCAAAAAAGATAAGTATTTTATCTCTAAAATACTAGTTATTAAAGAAGAATCAAAGCCCGCATCTATTTTTAAAATAGCATCTATAAATATATCATATATTCTTTTATCATAACTTTGTTTTATAACAAGTTGTGTAAGCTCTGATAAAAAGTTTAAATAAGATATTTTTTTAATATCTTTTTTTATATTAAATAATGGATTAACAATATCCGCACTAATTAAAGTAGATAATTTATCCTTTTTATAGCTAATGTTAAACTTAGCATAAGAAAATCTTTCACTTACACTTCTTAACGGGCTTTTTAATCTTTTAGCACCTTTAGCAAGAACTCCAATTAAACCTTTTTCCTTAGTAATTATATTAAGTATCTTACTTGTTTCACCATAAGATTTCTCATTAATTACCAATCCTTCAACCTCTATCACTTCCAAGGGTATCAATCTTCCCTTCTATCATTTGTTTATACTTTATATAATATTGTATATTTCCTGTTTTTTCAAATAAATGCCAAACATCATTTATGTTCATTTATATCACCTTCCATTTATATGTTGGTGATGTTTTTATCTTTTTATTCATTATCTATATCATAAAATCCTAGTTCTTTTAAATATTTTTCTTTATCTCTCCAATTTTTTATTGTTTTAACAAATAATTCTAAGTATACTTTTTTACCTAGCATATTTTCTATATCATATCTTGCTTTTGTTCCTATTTCCTTTAACATTGAACCTCTTTTACCAATTATAATACTTTTAAGAGAGTCTCTTTCAACTATTATTGTAGCATTTATTATTGCCTTATCTTTTTCTTCTATGTATTTTTCTTCTATACAAGTAATTGCATGAGGAACTTCATCATGTGTAAGTCTTAATACTTTTTCCCTTATTAGTTC
>CAYSJY010000016.1:0-20012 GCA_964431705.1 uncultured Muribaculaceae bacterium
TGGATGCTTAGCTCAGTTGGTTAGAGCACTTGCCTTACAAGCAAGGGGTCATAGGTTCGAGTCCTATAGCGTCCACCATTTTAAATAAGTATTTTTAATATCCAAAAAGGATGATATACTTATTCAAATACTTTGTGGACCGTTAGCTCAGCTGGTAGAGCAACTGACTCTTAATCAGTGGGTCTAGGGTTCGAATCCCTAACGGTCCACCATATATTATATCAATTAGCAAGTTTCAAATCTTGCTTTTTTTATGTAAACAAACGTTTAATATGATTGCACCTTTCCTCGTAATATGATATTATTTTTATAGTAGTGGAGGTAATTTTTATGGCATACATTGATTTAGTTGTATTAATAGTTTTATTAGTATTTGTAATAATATATTCAAAAAGATTTCAAACGTATATGTTTGGTTTTGGAATGATTGACATATTATTTAGGATTCTTAATTTAATTAATGGATTTATTCCGAGCAAAGAAGTAAGAACTTTTATTTCTACATATATTCCAGAATCAATACCATCCGTAATTAATCATTACACATCTGGAATTTTCAACACCATTCTTATTTGGATATATATAATTATAATGGCAATATTCTTATATTACGTAGTAAGAATATTTATAAAAAGAAAAAAATTCTAAAAATCAAATTTACACTAACAATATTTAGTTAGTGTTCTTTTTTTATTTATTTGCTATAATTAAAAAGTACAACATATGATAGGAGACGAAGTAAAAATGAATGAAGAAATAATAAAACAAATATCAAACGAATTAAACATAACGGATAACCAAGTTAAAGTAACACTTGAAATGCTAAAAGAAGGAAATACCATTCCCTTTATTGCAAGATACAGAAAAGATAAAACAAAAGGCTTAACCGAAGAAAAAATAAAAGTAATTGGTGATGCTTATGAATATCAGGTAAATCTACTTAAAAGAAAAGAAGACGTTATAAGATTAATTGATGAAAAAGATCTTTTGACAGAAGAATTAAAAAACAAGATAATGAATTGTACCAAACTAGTCGAAGTAGAAGATCTTTACAGGCCATATAAAGAAAAGAAAAAAACAAAAGCAACAGAAGCAATCAAAAATGGTCTTGAGCCATTCGCTAAAATAATCATGTCCTGTCCTTTAAACGGAGACATTAACGATTTATCACGTAAGTTCATAAACGATAAAGTAAAAGATGCTGAAAGTGCGCTTGAAGGTGCTAAATACATAATCGCAGAATGGATTTCCGATAACGCCTCATTTAGAAAATACATCAGAAATTTTGTATATAAAAATGGAGTTTTAACAACCAAAAAGAAAAAAAACGCTAAAGATGATAATAAAACATATGATATGTATTACGATTACAATGAAGCAGTATCCAAGATAAAACCACACCGTATACTTGCAATTAACCGTGCTGAAAAAGAAGATGTAATAAATGTTAAAATTGATGTTAATAGTGATAGTATAATTAATTATTTAGAAGAAAAAAACATTAAAAACAAAAATAGTTTTTGTGCTGATTATATAAAAGAGGGGATAGAAGATAGTTTCAAAAGATTAATATATCCATCTGTTCAAAGAGAAATAAGAAGCGACTTAACAGAAAAAGCCATAGAATCCGCAATTAACAATTTTAGTAAAAACTTAGAAGCACTTTTACTTACGCCACCTTTGAAAGAAAAAGTAGTTCTTGCTTTTGACCCGGGTTTTGTTAATGGCTGTAAACTAGCGGTAATTGATAAAACAGGTAAATACTTGGACTCTACCGTTATTAAACCTTTTATAAAAAACATAACAGAAGAACAATTAAACAAGTATAAGATGGAAGTTGCTGCACTAATACAAAAGTATAACGTCGATATAATAGCAATTGGAAACGGAACAGCATCTAGAGAATCAGAGCAATTTTGTGCTAACCTAATAAAAGAATATAACATGCCGTGTAAGTACGTAATTGTATCAGAAGCAGGGGCATCAATTTATAGTGCTAGTAAAATAGGAGTGGAAGAATTTCCTGATTTAGCAGTTGAAAAAAGAAGTGCGGTATCAATTGGAAGAAGACTTCAAGATCCACTATCCGAACTTGTAAAAGTACCACCGGAAGGAATTGGAGTAGGTTTATACCAGCACGATGTTCAGGGTAAAAAACTATCAGAAAGCTTAGATTTTGTTGTTTCTAAAGCCGTTAACTCGGTTGGTGTAAACGTAAATACCGCATCACCATCACTTTTCAAATACGTATCAGGTCTTAAGAAAAACAACATTGATAAAATAATAGATTATAGAAACAAACACGGAAAAATAACCTCAAGAAATGAAATTAAAAAGGCTAAGTTATTAAGCGATAAAACCTATGAGCAAGCAATAGGCTTTTTAAGAATTACCGAAGGTGATAACATATTAGATGAAACCGCGATTCACCCAGAAAGTTATGACGTTGCCTTAAAGCTTTTAGACAAGCTAGGTTTTACTTTAAACGATGTTGGAAAAGATAAATTAATTGAAAGTTTAAATAACGTAGATAAAGAAAAATTAAAAACTGAATTAAGCACCGATATGTACACGCTAGATGATGTTATCGAATCCTTAAAAAAACCAAATAGAGATCCAAGAGATGAAATGCCACAACCAATTTTAAAAAGCAACGTTTTATCAATTGATGACTTAAAAATAGGCATGATGCTTCAAGGAACGGTTAGAAACGTAGTTGATTTTGGAGCATTTATTGATATTGGTCTTCACGATGACGGACTTGTTCATATCTCTAAAATATCTAAAAACTACATAAAACATCCTTCTGATGTATTAAGCGTAGGGGATATTATTGATTGTTACGTTATAGATGTTAATAAAGATAAAGAAAAAGTATCGTTAAGCCTTATTGATCCAAACGAATAAGGCGCAAAAAATGATATTTTTTCTTGTTTTTATTGACAAAGCATAAAAATTGAGTATTATATTTTCTAACGGAGATATGAATATGAAAACAGAAGAAAAAGAGAATTCTAAAAATAAAAGACAAGCAACTTTACTTAAGAAAAAAATTAGTGAATTTAAAGAAGTTATAAAAAAATCAATCACTGATTGTAATGCGGTTTATTTGGTTGGACATAAAAATCCAGATTTTGACAGCATTGCGTCGCTTGGTGCTATGGCACTCGTTTGTAAACACTTAAAAAAAGCCCCATACATAGTAATGGATCAAGAAGATATTGAAAAATTAGAAAATGATAATGATAAGTATTATGAACATGAAATGATGGAAAAAATAAAGGAGAAGTTTGTCGTAATTAATCTTTCTGATTATGAAAGTAACAAACAAGATAATTCCTTGTTAATCGTGTTAGATACAAATGCATATTTTAGAACACCTTTTAAAAACCACTATCAAGATTTCAAGAAAATATTGGTTTTGGACCATCATTGTGTTGATGATAATACGATAAAGGCTAATAACAAACTAATTTTACATGATTGTGCCTCTAGTTGTAGTGAAATTATGTACTGGTTGCTTAAACAATACAGAATAACTCCAAGTGATGTTGATTATTATACCTTTTTATTAATAGGTATAAATTTAGATACTAAAAAGGGTACTAAATCAAATACTATGTCATCTACCCGTGATTGTATAAGTGAACTATTAGAGTTGCGTAAGGCGGATTCGGCTAAAGCTGATCTTTTCTTAAACCCGGCATATGAAAGTGTAAGAAAGTCATACGAATTGTTTAACAAGGCCAATTGGTTAACTTTAAGATATGCTATCGCTGTAGATAACGAAAATGTATACACAAAAAAAGAGGTTGCTTATGCTGCTGACTTGATGGAATCTTTCGTTTGTGAAGCTGCTATATTTTGTGGTAAAAACAAAGACGGAAAATACGAAGTAAGTGCACGTAGTAATCGTGGTAACGTAGATATTGCGTACATTATGCGTGAATTAAATGGTGGAGGAGGTAGTTTATCTAATGCATCTTGTGATCCTATATACGTTGATGCAGAAGGAGAATTAGAAAACAAAAAACTTTTAGACAAAATTAAAAATATAATTTATTTAAAAAATAATGACTTAAATCAAAAACAGATACCTCGTAAAAGATATTATATAAGAAGTAAAAATATAAAAAAGAATAATAAAGAAGATGATGAATAATCTTCTTTATTATTTTATATAATTTAGTACGTGACAATACACAGTACTAGGTGTTATCATTATGACGTGAGGTGATTATTATTAATACTCAGTTTAAAAAGGGAGTGCTAGAACTTCTTGTTATGTTAATCGTAGAAAGTGAGGATAAGTATGGATATGAGTTAGTTGAGGAAGTATCTAAAATAGTTGACGTTAACGAAGACACCATTTATCCAATATTAAAAAGATTAACTAATGAAAACTATTTTGAAACTTACCTAAAGGAATCAACGGAAGGGCCACCGAGAAAGTATTATCATTTAACGGTTTTAGGAAAGGAAAGAAAAGATGAAATTTTAAAAGAATGGATTAAGTTTAACGAAAACGTAAATAAATTTATAAAGGAGAGTGGACAAAGTGAATAAGAAAGTTTTTTTAGAAAAATTAAGAAAAAAACTTAAAATATTAAATAATGCCGAAATAGAAGATACCATAGAAGAATACGAAGGACATATTAATTGAAAAGGTTGCAAAGGGTAAAACCGAAGAAGAAGCAATTAAAGATTTTGGTGATTTTGATGAACTTGTAAAAGAAATATTATCAGCCTATAAAATAAACGGGGATTATGATGATTATAACTATGACTATGATGACTACGATTATGACGATGATGAAGTAGAACGATTTTAAAAACTTTTATTTATGATAAATATTTTCAAGAGATTAGAAAAACTTCTAATTTCTTTTCATTTTTTAATAATTTTATAAGAGTAGTAATAACTTTCTTTTTATGTTAAAATACCATTATAAAAGGTAGTGATTTTATGAAGAAAAAAATTTTATATATTGGAATTGGATTAATATTATTTTTTTTGCTTAGTTTCATCTTAACTATTATAATGGTAGATGAGGAATATGCTTTTGTAATATCTGCTAGTATAAGTATAATATATTTTATGCTATTAACTATTATTACATATTCCAAGAATTTATATAAATATTTAAAAACTGGTAAATTTCCTGATAATTCAAATTTAGCAAATATTATTTCTGATTTACTAACCACATCAAAAAGTGCTAATCGAGTATTGATTATTTTTACTTATACATTATTCTATATTGGTTTATTAGGTATTTTAGTTTTTTTCTTAATTTCTTTTGTATTCCCAGATATATTAGACTCTATTAGTGAGATATTACTTTGGATTGTATTTATTAGTGTAACGTTAGCTGTATTTACAATTTTAATATTTACAGCTTCTGCAATTGATATATCTACAAAAACAATTATGAAAAATAGAGAAAAAGAATACCAACAGTTAAAACAAACAAATAAATTTGCTTATGATTTAAAAGCGTTTAAACGGGGATATGGGAAACCATATTATACGTTAGTATATATTGGAATAATAGATGTAATAATATATGTTTTAATTATTTTATACACTAAGATTTCTAATAATTATGTACCAGCAATTATAGGGAATGTGTTAAGTTTTATACTAATGTTTGAGATTTGGTACTTACCGTTTTTCTTCCCAGTAATTATTCATACTTTAAAGATGAATAGCAAAAGACAAGTAATAACATTAGATCCGTTTGAAGTAAAAATGATAACTAAAGATGGATTTGATGAATATCATAATTATGAAAGAATAGAAAAAAATTACTTTGTTGATGCTATTGAATCATATCGAATAACTAGTAGATATATTATCATAGAAGGTCAAATAAAAGCCGTTATTAATAAAACATTTGATAGTTCTATAAAAGAAAAAAATAAAATAATAAAGAGGTTAAAAATACCTCGTGTGTTTAATAATGAAAATATTTTAATTGAATATTTAGAAAGTAATTTAAAAAATTAAACGTTTAATTGATATGAACGTTTTTTTTGTTACATTTGATAAACTTACGTAACTTTTGTTGTTAACGTTTTACTTGTTAACATGAAAAAACTAAAGCGATTACAAATGCTTCTAATCTTTTTGTTTTCATGATATAATTATTACAGAAAAAAAGAAAGGAACGAAAAATTATGAACAAAAAAATATTGGATTTTTATTTGAATACAAATAAGTTAAAAAATACTATAAGAACGGGATGGAAAGAAGTAGGTATTTCAAATGACAAAATAGAGTCTGTAGCTGATCATGTTTATGGAACATTTGTGTTAACACTTGGTATAATAAGTGAAAATGAAAATTATGCTTCTTTAGATTTATTAAAGATTTTTAAAATGTTAATTGTTAAAGAATTTGTTAAAATTAATCAATTTGAAAAAAGAGTATTATCAAAAGACGATAGCAAAGAATTAAATAGGAATAATATTGAATTAATAACTAAAGGTTTAAAAATACAAAGAGAATTATTAGACATTTATGATGAATTTGTTGAACAAAAAACTGAAGAATCTAAATTTGTATTGCACGTAAGTAAAATAGAATCTGATATTCAGGCAAAAAAATATGAGTTAGATGGAGATTTTACTTTAGAAAATGCATTGAATGATGTTGAAAATTATCCTGATAAGATAAAAGATGAGATTAAACCACAAGTAAAAAATGCATCGGATGGTTGGATTTTATTTGATAGAAAATATTATAATGATGATGGATTTATTAAATTATCACAAGATATACAAAATTTAAAATAATAAATTGTGAGTTTTATTAAAAAAAATTAGATATTTTTCTAATCTTTTTGTTTTTGCGATATAATTACTATCTAAAAGAAAGGAAATATTTATGAAAAAAGACGTAGTACAAGCAATAATTGAAATACCATATCGTTCTAGAAATAAGTATGAAGTAGATCATGAAACTGGTAAAATAAAGTTGGATAGAGTTTTATACTCAGCGATGGCATATCCCGCTGAATATGGTTTTTTAGAAAACACACTAGCACTTGATGGTGATCCCTTAGATATTTTAGTAATAGGAACAGAGCCTACTTACCCAGGTTGTGTTGTTCCTGCTAGAGTAGTTGGATACTTAGAAGCAATTGACAATGGAAATGAAGATTATAAATTAATATCAGTCGTTGATGTTGATCCAAGGTATGATGGTGTAAATGAGTTAAATGATTTGCAACCTTTTATCTTAGATGAAATAAAAAATTTCTTTGAAAATTATAAAACTCTACAAAAAATAGAAGTTAAAGTTGGCAGTTATCATGATAAACAAGAAGCTTTATCACTAATTGAAAAGTGCAAAGAAAGATATAATAAACAAAATCATGAATAAAAATACTATATTATTAGTGGTGCTATTTAACTAATATTTTACGTAAAATAAATAAAAAGTTAGAAAATTATTAAATAATAAAACTAATGATTTCAATAAAAAAGAAAGGATGATGGTATAATGGATGGTATAACAATAAATTATCAAGCATCTATAAGGATAAAAAAACAAGAAAAAATTATTTATTTTGATCCTTTTAAAATAGAAGAGGCAAAAAACGATGCTGATTATGTTTTCATCACACATTCACATTACGATCATTTCTCGGAAGATGACATTAAAAAAGTAATGAATAATAATACAAAATTTATTATAACAAGTGATTTAGAAAGTAAAATTAAAGCCCTTGGGGCATCTGATAATAACATGATTATTGTTTGTCCTAATGAGAAACACATTATAGATGGGATATCTTTTAAAACCATACCTGCTTATAATATTGATAAACCTTATCATAAAAAATCATATAACTGGGTAGGATATGTTATTAACTTAGATTATACATATTATGTTGTTGGAGACAGCGATGTAACAGACGAGTTTAAAAGCGTTCATTGTGACGTTATATTTATCCCAGTTGGGGGAACTTATACTATGACTGATAAAGAAGCAATTGCTGCCGTAAACGAAATGAAACCAAAGTATGCTATCCCAATCCATTATGACGTGGCAGGATCAAGCACCAACGCCGAAAACTTCATTAATGGCTTAAGTGATAATATAACAGGAGTAATTTTAAGATAATGAAAAAAGAGAAGAAAACAAAAAAGAAAAGAGGATTATCCAAAACATTTAAAAATGGTGCTTGGTTATTTTTAAATATTTTTGCAATCTACACGTTTACTTATAAATTACCATATTTTATAGTTTTAGGTTTCTTTTTAATATCAATTGGATTTCTCTTTTTTCCATGGTTAGATAATTTAATTAGTTTATTTAAAGTAAGTATAACAACTAAAAATAAATGGTTTATATTTATAATAAGCTTGTTTTTAGCTGCTTACTTAATAACACCAGAAGAGACAAGTTACGTAAGGTGTATACTTCCGATTAGCCTAACTATATTATTATGGGTAGGTGTAATAATTTATAGAAAATTAAAGATGAGTTCTAAAAAATAGAACTTTTTTTATTTTAGGGGTTGACAAAACACCTTGATATTAATATAATGTTAATAACAGATGAAAAATCTGAATTGTTTTTAAAATATGTTATTAATAAAATGATAATAACATATTATATACTGATTAGAAAAAAGGAGATGAAAGTATGAACACTTATTTAATTAAAACGCTTATAAAAAAAGATGTCCTCTTATGAATTATTAATTTAGGTTTAAAATAATTTTTATTATTTTATAAATAATAAAAGAATTAGTCAGATAATTAGCAAAATTTTTTAATTACTGATATTAACAAAAAAATAAAAACAAGGAGAGTGTAAAAATGAAACAAATAGAAGAGTTAGAAAAAGCGTTAATTGTTGTTGATATGGTTAACGGTTTTGTAAGACAAGGAGCGATGAAGGATAACTACATTGAAAGGATAATTCCGAAAATAGAAGAATTAATAAGACTTTTTAATAAAGAAGGTGAAGGAGTAATTTTTATAAAAGATACTCATGAAAAAAATTCTTTAGAGTTTAAAAAATTTCCCGAGCACTGTATTAAGAACAGTACTGAAGCAGAATTAGTTGATGAACTTAAAAAATACGAAAAAAAATCGTTAGTATATGAAAAGAATTCTACCAGTGCGATATTTGCTCCTTACTTTATGGAAGATATAAGTAAAATGAAGAATTTAAAGGAAGTATTAATAACAGGATGTTGTACTGATATATGTGTTATGAACTTAGCGGTACCGCTTGTAAATTACTTTGATCAAGAAAACAAAGCTGTTAAGGTAATGGTGTTTAAAGATGCTACTGAAACCTTTAATGCACCAAATCATAATAGAGATGAATACAACGCAATGGCTTATAAACTTATGAGTCAAGCAGGTATAGAGATGATAAAAAAATATAAATAATAGGCCTACAAATAGGCTAAAAATTTTAACTTATGTTATTAACAAAAAGATAATAAGAAAGGAATGGATATTATGAAAAATTATAATAACAAAACAATGATGACTGATTTTTATGAGTTAACAATGGCTCAAACATACTTTGAGGCAGGTAAGAAAGATGAGGTTGCGTACTTTGATGTTTTCTTTAGAAAAAATCCTTTTGAAGGAGGTTATACTATATCTAATGGATTAGATAATATTATAGAGTATATTAATAACTTTAAATTTACTAATGAAGATATAGAGTATTTAAGACAAACCGGTAGTTTTAGTGAAGATTTTTTAGAATATTTAAAAGGATTAAAGTTTACTGGTGATATATATGCAGTACCAGATGGTACACCGGTTTTTCCAAACGAACCAGTAATCACCATTAAGGCTCCAATAATAGAGGCACAAATAATTGAGACTGCCGTACTTGCACACTTTAATCATGGATCACTTGTATCAACAGCTACCAAAAGGATTACCAATGAAGCTAAAGGAATTCCAGTAATGGAGTTTGGGGCAAGAAGAGCAAGAGGTGTAGATTCTGCCATAGAAGCGAGTAAATATGCATACATTGCAGGATGCTGTGGAACCTCAAACGTATACGCAGCTAAAAAGTATAATATCCCAGCAATGGGAACAATGGCACACAGTATGATCCAAGCTTTTGATAGTGAATATGAAGCATTTTTAGCATACGCGAAAAATAATCCTAATAACGCAGTGTTCTTGGTTGATACTTATGACACTTTAAAAAGTGGTATTCCAAATGCAATTCGTGTTGCTAAAGAGTATTTGGTGCCAAATGGTTATAAATTTAAAGGAATAAGAATAGATAGTGGAGATTTAATTTATCTTTCTAAAGCAGCCAGACAAATGCTTGATGATGCAGGATTTTCTGATGCTACCATTTGCTTATCTAACGGACTTGATGAATATACGATAAGAGATTTCATAAACAAAGGTGCTGTAATTGATTCCATTGGTGCAGGAGATAATATTGCAGCATCTAAAGAAAGAGTTGGTGGTGTTTATAAGTTAGTGGCAATCGAAAAGGATGGAAAGATAATACCAAAGGTTAAAGTATCTGGTGACACCGTTAAAACAACTAATCCAGGATATAAAAAAGTCTATAGATTTTATGACCAAGATACTCACAAAGTATTAGGAGACGTAGTTGCAGTTCATGACGAAGAAATTTCTAAAAATAAATACACTTTAGTATCTGACCGTGATCCATGGAAGAAAACAAAACTAGAAGATTATTACGTAAGAGAACTTCAAATACCTATCTTTGTAAATGGTAAACAAGTATATGACGAACCAGATATAACGGCAAGAAAAAGATACTGTGATGAAGAATTTGAAACTCTTACCGACAGAATAACGGACGTATCTAATCCTCATACTTATTACGTTGATTTGTCTGAAAAAGAAAAACAACTTAAAGAATATATGCTTTATGATGCAACTAAAAAAGCAGCCGAAACCGCTATTGAAAATAATGGTTATATTAAAACTATTGGAGGTAAATAATGAGAAAAGAAAAACTAGAAGAGCTAGAATCTATTATTGATGGTTTTAAGACGGTTAGAAAAGTTGAATTAGATAGAAAAGCAAAATTTATTAAGGGTGAAGTTTATTCTTGCACTTTAAATAATGGTAAAACTATAATAAGAGAAAAAATAGTTAAAAATGGTAAAGACGGCAGTGCATCTATCGTTCTTCCAGTAACTAAAGATAATAACGTTATATTAACTGTTGAACCAAGAGTGTTTTCTAAAAGAACGGTTGGTATTGGTATTCCAGCAGGATACATAGAAGAAGGAGAAGATCCATACTTAGCAGCTTTAAGAGAACTAGAAGAAGAAACAGGTTACGTTCCAAATGAATTAATTAGCTTAGGAGGGTTTTATCAGGACATGGGATGTTCATCAGCTTATAACGAGACGTTTATCGCTCTTGGCTGCGAGAAAAAAACTAATCAGCATTTGGATCCGGAAGAATATATAAGATACTTTGATTGTACTTATGAAGAGGCATTAGAGTTAATTGATTTGGGTTATATAGAGGGTTGTAATGCTATAATAACTTTAGGTAAAGCAAAAAAATATATGAAAAGGAGATAAATAAAATGAAAGAATATGGGTACATAAGAGTTGGGGCATGTGTTCCAAAAATAAAAGTGGCAGACGTAGAGTTTAATAAAAATGAAATAATAGAAAAAATAAAAGATGCTGATAATCAAAACATTCAAATATTAACTTTCCCAGAGCTTTCACTTACGGGATATACTTGTAATGATTTGTTTTTGCAAGACGTTTTATTAAATAACGCATTGGACGCTTTAAAAGAAATTAAAGAGTTTACTAAAAACGTTAACCAAATAATAATTATTGGGATGCCACTTCGAGCAGAAAACCAAATATTTAACGTAGCGGTCGTTTTACAAAAGGGTGAAATACTTGGTGTTGTTCCTAAAACTTACATTCCAAATTATAGTGAGTTTTACGAAAAAAGATGGTTTTCATCCAGTGTTAACATAAAAGAAAACCAAGTAAATCTTTTTGGTAAAAATATTCCTTTTGGAAATAACGTATTATTCGCCGATAAAGATGACAAAGACTTTTGCTTTGGAATAGAAATATGCGAAGATTTATGGAGCGTTTATCCACCTAGTACAAATCATGCGATAAATGGTGCAACGATAATATTTAATTTATCCGCAAGCAACGAGATAGTAGGTAAGTATCAGTATCGAAAAGATTTAGTAAAAAATCAATCAGCTAAAACAATTTCCGCTTATGTTTATGCATCAAGTGGCGTTAATGAATCTAGTAGTGATGTTGTTTTCTCTGGTCATGCTATGATCGCGGAAAATGGAAGTATTTTAAAAGAAAACGAAAGATTTAACTTTGATAGTAGTATAATTTTTGAAGACGTTGATGTTAAAAAATTAATGAATAATAGGTATAAAGACATCAGTTACATGGGAGTTGTTAATGATGATGATTATGTAAAAGTTCAAGTTGATGTTAAAGATAGTTTAAAAGATACCATAAGAATTAATGATATGTATCCATTTGTTCCTAAAAACGAAGCTAAAAGAGAAGAAAGGTGCAATGAAATATTTAATATTCAAGCATCAGGACTTGCTAAAAGATTACTTCATACCGGTATTAAAAAAAGTGTTATTGGAATTTCCGGTGGATTAGATTCAACTCTTGCATTTTTAGTAATAGTAGAAGCATATAAAAAACTTGGTATATCTAATAATAACATTATTGCAATTACGATGCCTGGTTTTGGTACGACGGATAGAACTTACAATAACGCGGTAGATTTAGTTAAGTCTTACGGTGCCGTCTTAAAAGAAATATCAATCAAAGAAGCTTGCGCCTTGCATTTTAAGGATATTGGTCAAGATGAAAACATACATGACGTAACTTATGAAAATGCTCAAGCAAGAGAAAGAACCCAAATTCTTATGGATATTGCTAACAAGGAAGGAGCGTTAGTAATAGGAACAGGAGATTTATCAGAATTAGCCCTTGGATGGTGTACTTATAATGGTGATCACATGAGTATGTATGCGGTTAACACGTCAATACCTAAAACCTTGGTTAGATACTTAGTTGAGTTTGTAAGTCAAAAAGAACAAAATAAATTAGGTAAAAAAGCGCTACTTGATATTTTAGATACACCAATTTCACCAGAACTATTACCACCAGATAAAAACGGAAAGATTAAGCAAAAAACAGAAAGTGTTATTGGCCCATACGTTTTACATGATTACTTTTTATATCATTTCTTAAGGTATGGAGCTACTCCTAAAAAGATATATTTTATGGCAAAGAAAACTTTTGATGGAAGATATAGTAATGATGAAATAAAAAGATGGTTAAAAGTGTTTATAAAAAGATTCTTTAATCAACAATTTAAAAGAAATTGCATTCCAGATGGTATAAAAGTAGGTACCATAAGTTTAAGCCCTAGGGGAGACTTAAGAATGCCAAGTGATGCGAGTTATAACATTTGGTTAAAAGAACTTGAAGATTTAGATTAGGAAGGTGACATTTATGAAAATAGGAGTATTTGTAGGAAGCTTTGATCCAGTTCACAATGGTCATACTAACGTTATTAATTATTTAATAGATAAAAAAATAGTTGATAAAGTGTTAGTTATCGCAACTGGCAATTACTGGGATAAACAAAACATAACGGATTTAAATACAAGGCTTGATATGTTAGATTTAATTAAAAAAGATAACATAATAATTGATAAAACCCATAATAATATTAAATATACTTATCAAATATTAAATGTTTTAAAAAAAGAATATAAAGATGATGAATTATATTTGGTAATTGGTGCAGATAACGCAAATACTCTTCATAAATGGAAACATTATAATGAAATCATCCAAAACGGTATAATAGTTGTTGGAAGAGATAATATAAAAGTAAATTTAAATATTAATAAATTAATATTCATAGATAAAACCTTTGGTAATATATCATCTACTAAAATAAGAAATGATGTTTTAAATAATAAAATGTATCTAGATGATTTAGTGTATAATTATATTATAGAAAATAATTTATATGAAAGAAGGATATAAATGCTTAATGATTTAGTAAAGCGATTAATAGAAAAGCAAAAAACGATATCTACCATGGAATCATGTACCGGTGGTGCTTTAGCAAGCGAGATTACTAACGTGGAAGGTGCATCTGATATAATTAGGTTTTCAGCGATTACTTATTCCAATGAATTTAAGATAAAAATGGGAGTATCAAAAGATGTGATTGATAAATACTCAGTATATAGCATGAAAACGGCTTGTGAGATGAGCCATAACATATCAAGGGTTACTAACAGTAATTATGGTGTTGGTATAACAGGGAAGTTTGGTAACGTTGATAAAGAAAATTTATGTGGTGATGATTATACCGTATTTATTAGTATTTATAATAAAGATAATAATAAGTTTTATAATGATACAGTAAAAGCTGTAAAACAAAATAGAAAAGAAAATAAAATGCTTGTAATTAAAAAGGTAAATGATATGTTACTTAAAATAATATAAAAAGAAGGTGTAGGTTATGGCAAACATAAAATATTTTAGACTTTTTAGTAATGATAACGAAAAATCTAAAGTTGTGGAAGAAAAAGTAAGAGATAAACTTGTAAAAAACAATTTTATTGAAGATAAAGATAACTGTGATTTAGCAATTGCAATCGGTGGTGATGGTTCGTTTTTAAGAATGGTAAAGCAAACTAATTTTAATAGTGATATTTTATACGTTGGAATAAACGCCGGAACTTTGGGTTTTGCACAAGAAGTATCAATTGATGATATAGATAATTTTATTGAAGAGTTAAAAAATGAAAGTTACAAGGTAGATTCTATTGGTGTTCAAAAAACGAAAGTCATAACAGAAAAGTCAGATTCTAATTTTTATTCACTAAATGAAATAGTAATAAGACAGGAAGATTTAAATACGATTTTACTAGACGTTTATATAGAAGATTCAATGCTTGAAAGTTTTGTTGGTGATGGTCTTTTAATTGCAACTTCTTTTGGTTCTACCGCATATAACTTAAGTCATGGAGGATCAATCGTTTATAACACTTTTCATACTTTACAAATAACACCAATTGCACCACTTAATAATAAATCATATCGTAATTTACTTAATTCGATAATTTTACCAGAAAACAAAAAGGTAACTTTGGTGCCTAGAAAAGGTAAGGATATATTAATTACCATAGATGGTGAGAATAAGGTTTATAAAAATGCACTGGAAGTGCAGACGTATGTAAATGATAAAAGAATAAAGTGTTTAAGAAGAAAAGATTATAATTTTTCTAAAAAGATAAATGAAAAGTTTTTAAAATAGTTACGTCATGATAACTATTTTATTAATTAAAAATATGTTATAATCAATATATATAAAAGAGGTGTTATTATGGATGGAAAGATGTATGATTCAGAAGAAGCATTTTTAAAAGATTATGATTCTAGTATGTTTGAAAAATTGTCAATGACAACCGATATATTAATAATGAGTGTATCTAGTGAAGAAACTGGTAATTATAGAAAACTAACGGAGAAAAAATTTAGTATTTTACTCGTTAAAAGGGAAAATTATCCATTTAAGGATAAGTGGTGTTTACCCGGTGGTTTTATAAGAATGGATGAAACTTTAGATGAAGCTGCTAAAAGAATCTTAAAAGATGAAACCAATTTAAAGGATATTTATATTGAACAGTTATACACTTTTAGTGACGTTAACAGAGATCCTAGAATGAGGGTTGTATCAACGTCATACATGGCATTAGTTGATAAAAACAGACTAAATGATAAACTAAGTAAAAACGCATCTTGGTTTAATGTATTTATGTTAGAAGATGATAAATCATATCACGTGACACTTGATAACGGGACGGAAGAAATTAAGTTTGTTGTAGGTAAAAAACTAAGGGATTTAACGACCGATCGATATGATTTTAAAGTACTTAAAAATGATGAGTTAGCGTTTGATCATCCACTTGTGATAGTAAGTGGACTAGAAAGATTGAAAAATAAAATAGAGTACACGGACATCGTGTTTAACATGATGCCAGAGTATTTTACTTTAGGTGAATTACAACAAGTATATGAAGTTATTTTAAATAAAAAATTACTTGATCCAGCTTTCAGAAGAATAATTGCAAACAAGGTAGAAAAAACTGATAAAGTAAAGACTGGTGAAGGGCATAGACCATCCGCTTTATTTAGGTATAAAAAAGGTAAAAAGAGCTAATTCTTTTTACCTTTTTGTTATTATTTTAATCATTTGTTTAGTTGCAAAATTAAGTTTATCAAGTAATACTTTTGTAATATTAGTATCTATTTGGATGTTAATTTTCGGATGTAAATCGTGGAACTCTTCTAAAAATGACGTTAAAAAATATTTCGTTAAAGTAGTTGCAACACCAATTTTAATTGTACCAGCTTCTAAGTCTATTAAATCGTTAAACTTGTTTTCAGCATTATTTATGTATTCTAATGCTACTTTGATACAATTATAAAACTCTTTTCCTTCTTCTGTTAAAAAGTCTCCACCAAGATTATTTTCCAAGTTTTTAATAGCTTTACTAACTGCTGGTTGACTTATAAATAATTCTTCTGCAGCCTTAGTAATGCTTTTTTTATTTGCAACAACATAAAAGATTTTATATAACTCAAAGTTAATATTCGCGATAACCTCCAGTTATGAATAATATAACAAATATGTATTTTAATTATATATTAATTTGATGTATACTATAAGTAGCTGATATAAAATGAAAAATGATATGAATTTTAAAAATAGATACTATGTTGATATGCATGTGCATTTCGTTTATTCAGATGGAGAGTTAACACCTAACGAATTAATTAAAAAGGTAATACGATTTTAGGTTTAAAAAACATAGCTTATGATGTAGATGAGGCAAACTACGTAAAAGTAATACCTGGAATAGAATTATCAGCAAAAGTACGAAAGGGAAGAATGCACATATTAGGCTATGATTTTGATATTGATGATAAGTTATTAAATGACAAAATGAAGGAGATAAGAAACAATAGCGTGTATTCGGTAATAGCTTTAATAAATTAGCTAAAAATGACTGATGAAGAACTTGAAGAGGCAATAAAAAACATGATAGATTGTGGACTTGATGGTATAGAAGTGTATCATAGTGGACATACCAAAGAAGAAACTAAACAATATTTAGAACTTTCAAATAAGTATAATTTATTAGTATTCGCAGGTAGTGATTATCATGGTAAAACGGTAAAACCTAACGTTCAAATTGGTGTTGCAAGCTCTGGTAAGATTAAAAAATTATCTTTGTTAGATAAAATAAAAAAATGTTCACATTTTTATAAAATAGATACTTATGTTATAATAAATTAATGAATGGAAGTGTTTATTATGAATAAAAAAGTAGTTGTTGGAATAAGTGGTGGAGTAGACTCGTCTGTTGCAGCCCTTCTATTGAAAAACAAAGGATATGAAGTTATTGGTGTAACGTTTGTTTTTACTGATGATTTTGATTCAAAAGACGCTAGATTAGTATGTGAAAAACTAGGTATAAAGCACCACATATTAGATTATAAAAAAGAGTTTAAAGAAAAAGTAATAGATAAGTTTATAGACGATTATAAAAAGGGAATTACACCTAATCCTTGCATTATGTGTAATAGATACGTTAAGTTTAAATTTTTATATGATGCGATGATAAAATATAATGCTAATTATATCGCAACTGGTCATTATGCTAAAGTAGTTGATAACCATTTATATAAAAGTAGTGATCTAAATAAAGATCAGACATACTTTTTATGTGAACTTACAAAAGAAGAAGTATCAAAAGTGTTATTTCCTTTAGAGGGTATAGAAAAAGATAAAGTAAGAAAAATTGCATCAGATGCTGGACTTGTTAACGCTAACAAAAAAGATTCAACTGATGTTTGTTTTATAACTAGTAATTTTAAAAGTTATATAAATAATGTCATTAAAGATAAAAAAGGTGATGTAATAGAAATTACTTCAATGAAAAAAATAGGAGAGCATAGCGGATTATCAAGATTTACCATTGGTCAAAGAAGAGGACTTAACATTAGTAGTAGTGATAGGATATTCGTAGTTGGAAAAGATGTGACAAAAAATATTTTATATGTTGCAGGGGGAAGTAACACTGATTACTTATTATCTGATGCATGTATTTTAGATAATGTTAACTTATTTAGCGATGATATTAAAAGTGATAATTTAACAGCAAAATTTAGATATAGACAAAAAGAAGTACCAGTAAAAGTAGATAAAATTAATGATAAGTTATTAGTTAAATATGATAACGTTAAATCAGTTACACCGGGACAAATATGTGCTATTTATAATGGTGATGAATTAATAGGCGGTGGAATAATAAAAGAAGTTATGAAAGATGGTAAAAAATTATGGTATTTATAAGCCATGATTTTTTAATTTTATAGTATAATTATCTTAACAAAGGAAGTGTTTTATGGAAATAATAAATTATTTTAGTTATAACTCAGTTGTTATTTTATCATTCTTTTTTATATCACTTTTTGTACTTATATTAAATTATGTAACTAAAGGAAAGAGTAATATAACACTATTTTCTTCCTATAGAAGCAGTCTTTTTAATCCAATTACATACGTAAGATTATTTACTCATGTATTTGGTCATGCTAATTGGAGTCATTTTATGAATAACTTTTTATACATTTTACTTATTGGGCCGATGGTAGAAGAAAAGTACGGTAGTATAAATTTGATTATAATGATGCTTATAACGGCAGGCATAACAGGTATTATAAACTCATTGATATCTAAAAAAAGAATACTAGGTGCAAGTGGAATAGTATTCATGCTTATTATTTTAAGTTCATTTGTTAACATGGAAGCTGGTAAAATACCAATAACTTTAATATTAATTTGTATATTCTACGTTGTAAACGAAATAATACAAGGAATATTTAAAAAAGATGATGTATCACACCTAGGACATTTAATTGGAGCTTTATTTGGATTTATATTTGGGTATTTTATATTTTAATTCGTATATAACTTTTCATCAATACCTTTTGAACAATATAAAGGTAATGAAAAAAAGGGTATTAAAGCTTCTTTTTGTAAAGTAATGATTAATTATATATTAAATATAACATATTTTTGATATAATATACTTATGAAAGAAGTGATTGGTTTGAAAAATAAAGGAAAAATTATAGCACTAATAATATTATTGTTAATAATACTATTTGTTTTATTATCATTGATATTTGTAAAATTAAGTAAGGAAGAAGAAACAGTAAATACTGATTCAGTTAAGTTTAAAGAAGAATATGAAAGTTTAAATGGAAGTGAAGCTAGTAACGGATATACTTATCCTGAAGTAAAATTAGATGATGATAATCCTTTTGTTTATACAAGTATAGAAGATGCTATAGAAGTGTTGGAAAATGGTACTGGAATAATATACTTTGGTTATTCTAGTTGTCCTTGGTGTCGTAATGCAGTAAACGTTTTACAATACGTTAATGCAAGTGAAATTTTATACGTAGATATGTTAGATGTAAGAGATACTTATGAAGTAATAGATGGTGTTTTAACAAAAACGAAAGACGCAGAAGATAGCTATTACAAGTTACTTGAACTTTTGGATTCTATTTTAGAAGAGTACGTAGTAGATGATATATCAACTGGAGAAAAAAGAGTGTATGTACCATTAGTTGTGGGTGTTAAAGAAGGAAGTATCGTTGGATATCATGCTAACACGGTAGATTTAAACGATGGTCAAACCGCTTATGATGTCTTAACTAATGACCAACAAGAAGAGTTAAAAGATATATATGATGAAATAGCATCTAAAGTGAATGCAAACGTTTGTGATATTGATTCTGATAAAGGGTGTTAAGTTATTTATAAATAAAAAGCCAATATTAAGATAATATGAGAGTGTAAAAAACTTTGTGTAAAGTTACCAACCTATGGTATATAGATGATTG
>CAYSJY010000017.1:0-19860 GCA_964431705.1 uncultured Muribaculaceae bacterium
CTTCTATATTTACTATTTCACTTACATATTGTCTTTTAGGTCTTTTTGTTAACATTTAAATCACTTCCTTATCCTCAACAATATAATTATACCATTTTTTAACAAAAAAAGCGAGGTATGTTAACTTATTTGTTGAGAATAAGGACCTCGCATATTCATTATATACCTTTTTTTTAAAAATAAAAAGTCTATTTTTAAAATCTTTCGACTTTGTCAACAGTCTGAAAGAATCAATTAAATGATTCTTTAATCTTGAACATAATTAATTGTTATACTTAAATTATTAAACGTTAAATCTCGCTCTGGTAATTCGGTTGCTTCACTTTCAACCATAACACCATCATTAAAAGTAATTTTCATATAAACTATACCAACAATATAATATATAGAGTCTCCTGCTTCTAATACATCTCCTTCTTTTAATAAGACTAAGCTTTCTCCATCTTCATCAATAGTTACTCCAAAAAACGAAATATTATCATTTACTTTATCTATGTCTTCTTGAGTAACATATCCATCATTATTCCAATCACATGATTCTACTGGCGAAGATAAGGTGCATAAATCACTTATTTCTATTGACTCTATTTTTGCATCTATCGTACCATCATTTACTATTTTAAGTGCAAATCCAACATAATCACCTGGCTTTGTTAACGTAACATTAATCCCTGTTAATGATGTTCCAGTTAGTGTTGGGGTACTATTTATTGTTGCATCACCTTCTATAACCGCATATTTAAGCTCAACACTGTCTGTTGTAAAAGCTCCATCAACCTCATACTCTTCAAAATGAACATCCCAAGTTGCACCACCTACACTTGCCGTTCCATTAATCGTAAGTGTTGTACTTAGTGCTGCAAACGCAACCGTAAGACCTAATATTGCTACTATTAATGTTACTAACACCATTATTTTTGTTCTTCTTTCTTTTTCCACAAGTTTCACTCCTATTCTTACCTTTTCCTATGTTGATAATATCATATTACCCCCCCCCGGTCAAGAATTTTTTTTGCTTGTTGAAAACTTAATGTCAAAAAAAAACATATTTACCAATAAAATAGTTAAATATGCTTTTATATGTTTATTTATTAGCAAAGTATTTTGCTGTTCTAACCATTTGAGCTGAATAACTCATTTCGTTATCATACCATGCTACTATTTTAACTAATTGTTTTCCATCAACTTCTACAATGTTTGTTAAAAGGCCATCTACTAAAGCTCCTTCTTGTATTCCTATTACGTCACTTGATACAATTGGATCTTCGGTGTATTTAATGGTTTCGTTTTGATTTTCTTCAAACATTTTATTAAGTTCTTCTTTAGTTACTTTTCTCTTAAGTTCTAAGGTTAAATCAACGACTGACCCAGTAGTTACTGGCACTCTCATTGCGGTACCATCCAATTTTCCTTTTAGCTCTGGTATTACAAGTCCAATAGCACTAGCTGCTCCCGTTGATGATGGAACAATGTTAGCAGCGGCAGCACGTCCTCTTCTTGATTCATATCCTTTTTTATGTGCAACATCTAAGGTTGATTGATCATTAGTATAGGCATGAACGGTCGTCATAAAACCTTTTTCAACCCCATAATTGTCACATAGTAATTTCATAACTGGTGCTAAACAATTTGTAGTACAACTAGCAGCACTAATAACCTTTTCATCACCGGTTAATTCTTCATGATTTACGTTATACACAATCGTTTTTAAATCTCCCTTAGCAGGCGCTGATATTATTACTTTTTTTGCACCAGCTTCTATGTGAGAATAAGCTTTTTCTTTACTTGTAAATAAACCTGTACATTCAAATACAACGTCTACGCCTAATTTTCCCCAAGGAAGTGTTTTTGGGTCAGTATTTGCATATACCATTATTTTTTTTCCATTTATTATGATATTATTATCATCATTAGATATATTTTCTTGATATCTTCTGTGTGAAGAATCATATTTAAGTAGATAAGCAAGTTGTGCAGCATCTGTTAAATCATTTATTGCTACTACGTCAAAATCTTTATCTTCTTGCATTAACCTGAATACTAATCTTCCTATTCTTCCAAAACCATTTATTGCTACTTTAATCATATTATCACCTTCCTATGTTATATTGTATCATTTATGAAACTTTAAAACAACTTTCTCCAATGAATTCTCTTAGTATAGAATCGTTTGGAACATCATCAGATGGAATACCAAGTATTACCCTAAACATATTTATTAAAACAATAGCTTGATCATAGTTTGGATCTTCATCATCTACTGAAAATAAAAGTGGCTCCGCATACGTCTTTAAAACACCAAGTTCATAAGCAAGTGATGTATTAAATACTTCATCTGCATCTTTTTGATATGGCATTATAAATTCTTCTTCTGTTTTTCTTACCTTTTTCCACCTTTTTAAAGTTTCAGAAGCAGATGCTCCGCGAGTTCTGTTATCTCTTACGATTCTTCTTAATAATCTGTTATCCGTTGTTTTAAACAAGTTATGGTTATCTATGTTTAACGGAGTAAGTGGACTTATGAATAATTTAAACTTACTTTTCTCTGGTATCATTTCAGTTAAATTTTCATTAAAAGCATGGATACCCTCAATTATTAAAATACTTTTATCATTCATTTTAACTTTGTTTTTATTATTAAACTCTTGTTTACCTTTAACAAAATCATATTTAGGTAAAACTATTTCTTGACCATTTAGCAAAGCCGATATTTTTTGGTTAAACTGGTTAGTATCAAACGCTTCTATTCGTTCTATTTCTGGATTACCATCTTCATCTAAAACACGGTCTTTCATATCAATGTAAAAATCATCTACTGATATTGAAATTGGATCATATCCCTTACACCGTAAATAAAGTAATAATTTCTTTGACGTTGTTGTTTTCCCAGAAGAAGAAGGACCTGTTATTAAAACTATTTTAATATCTTTATTCTTAGTTATTTTATCAGCTATTTCAAATAACCTGTTATTTTGAATTGTCTCAGAAATCCTTATAATATCTCCATACTCCCCGCTTGAGATACTATTGTTTAGTTCAACTGATGTTTTAATTCCAAGATTATTTAAATAAACACAGTTTTTGTATATAGAATTTAATACGTTTTCGTTTTTATTGAATTTTAACTTATCACTTTCTAAAAAATTATATGGAGGAAGCAATACCACTTTATTATCACTTAGATATTTTATGTTAAATTTAGTTATGTAAGAAGTATTACAAGGTAAAACTCCATAAAAATAGTCCAAACTATCATCAAGTTTATATAAACTTACACTAGAATTACTAATAAATTTAAGAGACTTTGCTTTATCTAGTTGGTTTATTCTTTCATAATACTCAATTGCATCTAATCTAGAAACAATTATTTTAGTAATTGGTATTTTAGCTTCTGCTAATTGTCTCATTCTTATCTTTATTTTTTCAACTGTAACCTCAGAAATAAGATTATTAGTTAAAATTTCACAATAAACACCGTTATCAACTAAATACATTATTTTAACGTCACAATTTAAAACATCTTTAACAGCTTTTATAAAAACATAATATAATCCTCTTGTATAAGTTCTGTTTCCAACTGAATCAATTATGTCTTTAAAAACAATTTTAGCACTTCTTGATATTTTTGTATCCAATGAAGTTAGTTTATTATCAACCAAAGCAACTATTATATCTGATTTAAACTCATTTTGAAAATTCTTTGATATTTCAAGTAAACTAGTTCCTTTTTCAAATTCATATTCTTTATCATTGATTAAAACTTTTATCATAGCCATATCACACACCCCATATCCTATATACTATTCTATCAAAAATGCTGAAAAAAGTCACAATATTTTAATAATAAATATAAATATAATATACATAATATTATTAGGGTGATAAAAACATGACTTTAATTCCAAGTGTTATTGAAAAAACTAATGAAGGCGAAAGAGTCTATGATATATATTCAAGACTTTTAAAAGATAGAATTATTTTTATAGGTGGAAAAATAGATGATAACCTAGCTAACACGGTTATTAGTGAACTTTTGTTTTTAGATTCACAATCAAATGATGAAATAAGTATTTATATAAACTCACCAGGAGGAAGTATAACATCTGGTATGGCTATTTTTGATACTATGAATTACGTTAAAAGTCCTATTTCAACGATTTGTATTGGTATGGCCGCATCAATGGCATCAGTGATTTTAGCGAGTGGAAAAAAAGGAAAAAGATATATCCTACCAAACAGTGAAGTAATGATTCATCAACCACTCGGTGGAGTAAATGGACAAGCAACTGAAATTAAAATAGTTGCAGATAGAATACTTTACTTAAGAAATAAATTAAACAAAATACTAGCTGATAAAACAAATCAGAACATAAAAAAAATAGAAGAAGATACAGAAAGGGATTATTATCTAAATGCTAAAGAAGCTAAAGAATATGGGCTTGTTGATAAGGTTTTATAATTAAAGGATTATGATTTTTTACTTATAAACGTTTTAATAGAATCATATAAAAATAAAATTATTAAAATAACAGTTAACCAAACCGGAATTTTTTTTATTAGATTTTTAAGTAAAGGATGTATAACATATATAAATATTAATGATGCAACAAACCATACCAAAGTTATTTCTAAAGAAATATAATGGCCAATATTGTATTTTTGATTTTCATAATCCCAAAATACCACACCAAATATTTTTTCTGTTAAAACCCCTGCTAACGCTTCAAAAAAAGAAAGTACAATTGATACAACAAAAAGAACGATTATTGTTTCTATTACTCTATTCATATGTAAATTTTTAAATAAATAACTAGATGTAAAAAGAATTATTAAAGCTCCAATACCATAAATAGGAGTCCAAGGAAGTGATAATACACCACTTTTAAATCCGTTTTTAGTAATTAATGATATTGCCGTTTCTAATAAATAACCCAAAATGGAATAAATGAAAAAACAATTTATATAGTACATACTAATCACCAGTATTAATATGCATTATTAAATTGTTTTTTATTCTATTTAACCATTTTAAACAATAATGAAAATATTTTTTATATTTTCCTCCAAGTAGTCCCCTCTTTAGTATCTTTCAATTCGATATTTTTTTCTTTTAACTCATCTCTTATTTTATCCGCTAAAGCATAATCTTTATTTTTCTTAGCCTCTAATCTTTCATTTATTTTTTCCTCTATGTATTTTTCAAATTCTTTATCTATTTTTATTTCTTCTTTTATTAATAAACCAAGTGATAAAACTTCGTCAAAAGACTTAACAAGCTTTCTTTTCGTTGTATCATTTAATTTATCATCTTTTAATACATCATACAAAATGGTTAAAGCACTAGACGTGTTCATATCATCATTTATGCATTCTTTAAACTTATCATTATAATCATCAAATGCATTTTTATCTATAACATCCTTATCAGTAAGTGATAATGTTTTATTTTTTAACTTATCATATGCATTTTGAACATTATCTAAGCTTTCGAATGTAAATACTAATTGCTTGCGGTAATGAGATTGTAAACACATCAAACGATATGCCAAAGGATTATATCCTTTTTTTTCTAAAAAAGACACCGTCAAAAAATCACCATTACTTTTACTCATCTTTCCGTTTTTATCGTTTAAATGCTCACAGTGTACCCAATAATTACACCATTTATGTCCCAAATAAGCTTCACTTTGCGCTATTTCATTAGTATGATGTGGAAAAATATTATCAACTCCACCGCAGTGAATATCTAAATATTCTCCTAAATGTTTTATACTTATGCAAGAACATTCAATATGCCATCCTGGATAACCTAATCCCCAAGGTGAATCCCATTTTAATTCTTGATCTTCAAACTTTGACTTGGTAAACCATAATACAAAGTCATTTTGGCTTTTTTTGTTTGGATCGTTTTCAACCCCGTCTCTTGCTCCAACTACCATCTCATCTTCTTTATGATTAGTTAAAACGTAATAATCATCTAATTTAGATGTATCAAAGTAAATGTTTCCACCTTTTTTATATGCATAATTTTTATCTAATAAAACCTCAATCATTTCGATATAAGAATCTATAAGATTAGTTGCAGGCTCTATAGTCTCTGGCTTTTTAATATTTAACTTTTCAAAATCTTTAAAAAACTCTTCAGTATAAAACCTAGCTATTTCCATTACGCTTTTATGTTCTTTTTTTGCACTAGTGACCATTTTATCATTACCAGTATCTGAATCACTAGATAAATGCCCTACATCCGTAATATTCATTACTCTTTTAACTTTATAGCCATTATATAAAAGTGTTTTTTCTAATATATCCTCCATTATATAACTTCTTAAGTTACCAATATGAGCATAATGGTATACCGTAGGCCCACAAGTGTATAACCTAACAACGTTTTTTTCATTAGGAATAAAAATTTCTTTTTTATGCGTTAAAGTATTATAAATTATCATATCAATCACCCTGATTTTTGTTTCTTTCTTCCTTTCTTCTTTGTTTTTTTAAAGCTTTATTATTTAAAGGCCTTTTTGGTATACACGCATGATAATCTTTATATATGTATCCTGGTTTAATATTCTTATTCATGGTACTTTTACTCCTTAAAACTTATATTTTTTATATATTGTACAATATATAAAAGAAAAATAAAAGAATAAAAGCAAAAATATTCATCATATTTTTACTTTTTTATGTTTTATATAAACCCTTTTTTTATTTTTAATAATGCATTTTATAACTTCATCTTCTATTACGTTTTTAACCATCGATATTACCTTTGAAAAGTCACTTTCAATTTTAATTTTATTTAATATGTAATTTCCAAAATTTGAATCAATAATAATGTCTATATTACTATACCTAGCTTTTAATTCATTTATCTTATTTTTTATTATTTTTTCTTTATTTTCATTATTTAGTTCTTTTAGTTCTATTTCAATTTGAGCATTTGATGATAATTTTTTTGGGATTAAATCATTTGTTTTATTACTTTTACTAAATCCCATTTGTTTAGTATCACCACTATCAAAGATAAAAATTAAAGTTGTGTTGGTAAAATCTATTGTCTTTGATGCCAAATCTTCTATTTTACCTTCTTTTATTATTTTGAAAAACAATGATTTTATATCTGGGTGAGCTCTGTTAAAATTATTTATCAGCATAGCTGACGATGGATTAGTTCTTACTTTTTCAAAAACATTATTTTTATTGTCATAACCAACATATCCTGCGGATGTTCCTATTAATTTACTTATGGTAGCATACTCTTTATATTCAGATAAATCAATTTTGATTATGTTTTTATTACTTACTGTGTTTTCTAAAAAAGTATTTGCAAGAATGTTTTTACCAGTATTTTTTGGTCCTTTTATAATAATGGCATAAGGTAATTTTTTATTTAAAAGATTATTCTTTTTTAATGAATCAACTAATTTTCTTATGCCTTTTTCTTGACCAATTACTTTTTTATTCAAACGTTGTTCTAAGTCTTTATAAAATTGTATATTTAATTTATCTGTTTCAATGTTTTTTAAATTACCTTTATTCTTAATAACGGAGAGTATATCTTCTTTAGTAACACTGTTTTTAATTATTTTAATATCATTAATTTTTTTATTTATTTTATTTTCCTCAGATTTAAATACTAACGCATTTTTAAAATCATTGGTTTCTATAGCGTGTACCTTTTTTTCTTTTAAATCATTTAATTTTACTGTTAAATTATTTAGTTCTTTTTGATTTTCATTTTCTTTTACTGATACTTTAGCACAAACTTCATCTAAAACGTCTATTGATCTATCTGGTTCAAAACGATTAGTAAGATACTTATTAGATAAAGAAACTATTTGTTTTATTAAATCATCAGATATCTTTATGTTATGATAATTTTCATACAAAGTTTTCGTTTTATTTAATATATTGATAACGCTGGTAGCGTCAGGTTCTTCAACAACAATACTTTGAAATCTTCTTGCTAAAGCTTGATCTGGTTCTATGTATTTTTTATATTCATCAAGTGTTGTTGCACCAATTATATTTAACGTTCCTCTTGCTAAAGCGGGTTTGAAAATGTTAGATGCATCAATTGCCCCTTCTGCTCCTCCAGCTCCTACTATCGTATGAACTTCATCAATAAATAAAATAATATCTGGATTTTCTTCTAACTCTTTAATTAAGTTTTTCATTTTTTCTTCAAATTCGCCACGGTACTTAGTACCTGATACAACTGAAAAGATATTTAATGAAAAAATTCTTTTGTTTTTTAAATGACGTGGACATTTATCACTTATAATAAGATTTGCAAGACCTTCTACTATTGCGGTTTTTCCAACACCTGCAGGACCAATTAAAATAGGATTATTTTTCTTTCTTCTTAATAAAATCTCAATTGTTTTTTCTATTTCTTTTTCTCTTCCTATTACTGGATCTAATTTATTTTCTTTAGCTAATTTAGTTAAATCAGTAGCTAAATCATCTAAAAATAATTTTCTTCTTTTAAAGTTTTTATGATGTTTCTTATTTTTTATATCATAATATAATTTTTGAATATTTATATTTAAACTCTTTAGTATACTAAAAGCAACCCCTTCTTCCTCATCTAAAACGGACATTATTATAATCTCTGGTCCAACAACACGGTTATTTATTTCTCTTGCTTCGATGACTGAGTTTTCTAAGACTCTTTTAAGAAGTGGTGTATAAAGTATAAAATCATTTTTCTTACTACCAATTCCCACTAATGATACTAATTTATTTTTAAAATTTTCATAGGTTAGTTTATGTTCCTTAAAAAAATTAATTAACTTACTGTTTTTTAAGATAGATAAGAAAAGATGTTCACTTCCTACGTATGGATGTTTTAAAATATCTCTTTCTTTTTCTGCTTGTTTTAAAATATGTTTTACCTCTTCACTAAAATTAACAAACATAATAATCACCCTTCTATATATTCTATGTTTGTTATGATACTAATATTTTATTTTAATACAATAAAAAAGATATAATGTT
The DNA here is from genome assembly GCA_964431705.1 of uncultured Muribaculaceae bacterium. Taxonomy (GTDB): domain Bacteria; phylum Bacillota_I; class Bacilli_A; order RF39; family UBA660; genus Aphodocola. The sequence continues at coordinate 9,004 of CAYSJY010000017.1, forward strand.
AACTTTATTATATCTTTTTAAAGTATCAATAATCTTTAGTAATTAAAAAATGACCAATATCTTTATTAGTCATTTTTATCTTTTTAGTTTATACTAATGCGAATATTATAATAGCTGCTAAAACAATTACTATAAATAACGCAAGTAATACTTTCCATATGTATTTAAACCATTTACCATAAGGAATATTTAAATAATATAAACCTATTATTAACGCAACTGATGTTGGTGCAAAAATCATCATAAAGTAATATACACTTTGCATTATAAATCCTATTACACCATATACATCAGTATCTGTAATAAGCGTAGCAAGCACTACTCCAACAGTAGATGCAAAATAGTAAAAATCACTAGTTAATACACTACCTATCATCGATGCAAACGTTGATGTTATAACGTTAAAGTCTGAGGTAATTGATATAATCCAGTTTGCAATCGTTGTTGCAACACCTGAAGTAACCATGATAACAAGTACTATGCTTATTAACATTGCAGTTATAGCAACAGGCAATATCTTTTTAATTCCAGCCGTTGTTGTTGCGATAAAGTCATTGAACTTAATTTTAGCACAAAGTGCAATAACAGCAGTTATTATAAATAAGAATATTGCAACTTCAAGCATTGTCCAATCACCAAATGCATAAATTACACCTGACGAATATCCATAATAATCAATTGTTACTGGAGCTCCTATGATATTACTGAATATCGCATAATCACCAATTTCTATTTCTGATAAGAAAGTATTGAAATCAGAGAAAATGGTTATATCAAAAATGGTTTCCCAAGGTATTATTGCACCAATGGTAAATAATACGAATAGTACTAAACTAGTTCCAAACAAAACGTTTGTTCTTCTTGTAGATGTAACTGGCACTTTACCATCTTTATCACTTTTTTCAGTTAACACCGTAATAAATTCTGCAATTGATAAAATAGTAGGTACTAAAGTCCAACAAAATACGATGCTTAATATTCCTGCTTTTCTTTTACCAGCGTAGAATTTATTTATGCCAAAAGTTCCAAGTAAAATAGTTAAAACTGCATAAAGAACCTTATTAACCTTTCTTTGTTTCTTGTCTTCTTTTGAAGTGTTTGTTTTAACAGCAGCCTTTTTAACCGTTGTTTTTTTACTTTCTTGTTTTGTTGTTTTCTTAGTAGTTTTTTTAATAGTATTTTTAGTAGTTTTTTCTCTTTTTGGTGCAATAAAGAGAATTAATAGTGCTAAAGTAATTACAAGTACAATTATCTTTACTAATAACAAAGTATTTATCTCTAAACTTAGTAAGCTAAATAAAGTACTGTTATAAATTCCACACATAGCTCCTACTAAACTAGCCACTATAGTTGATGCCAAAATCGTTTTTTTATCAATGTTAAGTGATTTCATAACTTGATAAATAAATGGTATGAAAGTAATCAAAATTATTGGATCACTAACCAAACAAGCTAAAATGCCAAATACTATAATGGTAATTGATACTAGCAACCTTTTTTTATTCTCAAAAATAGAAGCAACTTTATTAACGAAGTTTTTATATACTTCTAATTTATTCATTACTGCATAAAAACATGCTACTGCAACTAGAAATATTGCAATGTTATTAAAGTATGATATAGAAATACTTAAATCAGAAAGTAATGACCATACTCCTACTGCAGCAATAGAATCAGTTACTATGTTACCGCTATAATCAGTATAAGAAGCTGGAATAAATAAAGTAAGTAACCATGCTACAAATACCGTTATCGCAAGTACCTTAAACAAATTATACTTTTTCATTTCTCCTCCTTAATAATATCTTATTTCTTTTTTTGGCCAAAATTATGACAACCAGCACCATTTTCATAACCTTGTCCTACGTAATTAATTATACCATATTTTTTAATATGTTTTCCAAATATTGTTAAATAAAAGAAAAAGTGTATTACTTTTTCCAAAATACTATTTAACCATCTATTGTTACTTATGATAATCTAATTTATATAATCTTTCTTTTTATAATAAAATCTTAAGACAAAAACTTTTGTATTTTTAAAAATACTAATTATCATCTTTTGATATTTCTTCTATACTTTTACTAGTTTTATTTAATAACGCCGCACTTTTCCATGTAGAAGTAAGACCATGATCTATATATATTAATTGCCCAGACATATAAGAAAAAATATCACTTCCAATTAATACTAATGGATATCCCATTTCTTCTGGCTTTGCAGCATATCCATTCCAACTTTTTAAGAAAATGTTATTAATCATCTCTTCTCCTTCTTTGGCATTTCCGGTTGGTGATGTTGCCCTGTTAAAGTCATCAGTTAATCCCGTTATTGTATCACCAGGATTAATAGCATTTATTCTTATTCTTTTATTTATAAACTCTGGTGCCATACATTTATAAGTAACATATGAATTCAAACATTGTTTTGCAAACACATATGAACTTTTTATATCATCTGGATGATTCTCATACCAACTAATAGCATCATTCCAACTAGAAATATCAATTAGTTCAACACACTTTTCATAAACTTGCTCCCATCCAAAACCTCCAACTGATGATATAAAAGTAACAGAACCATGTTCACTTATTCTTTCTAAAAGCTTTTCAGTCATGTATTTTTGACTTAAAAAATTAACCTTTTGCACCAATATTTCTTTACCAGGAAAACCTGCTATTGCATGACATAAAAATATTGCATCAATTCTATCAGGCAATTCTTTTATTATCCTATCAATTTGATCCTTATCAGATAAATCAGCTTTAAATGCTTTTTTAACAGGTAAACTTATATCATTTTTATCAATCGCATAAACATTTGCACCAACTTCTATTAACATCTTTGTTGCACTTTCACTCATACCTGATGCACTACCGGTTATAACAACGTTTTTTCCAGCATACCCTAATAACTTTTTTAAATCCATTTTATTCCTCCTATCTTACATTTTATATTATAACACTTTTTATAATGTATTTATATAGTCATTAATCGTTTTAATAAATTCTTGCTGTGTTTTTATTTTATATAATTTTTCTTTAACGTAAGTAGAACCAGGAAGCCCCTTTAAATACCAAGCAGCATGAGTACGCATCTCAAGTACCGCAACTTTTTCAGGTTTTATTTGTAAAAGATAGTTAAAATGTTTAAGGCACGTTTGTATCTTTTCTTTAGGAGTTTGATCAGGAAGCATTTTACCAGTTTTAAAAAAGGTTACTATCTGCTTAATTAAATATGGATTGCCAAGCACACCTCTTCCTATCATAATAGCATCACAATTAGTTTCTTTAATCATGTTTATTGCGTCATTAACCGTTTTAATATCACCATTACCAATTACCGGGATATTAACGTTTTGTTTAACTTGTTTTATTATATTCCAATCGGCATTACCACTGTACCCCTGGCTGCGTGTTCTAGGATGCACTGCTATTGCGTCAGCTCCAGCTTTTTCACATATTTTAGCAACTTCAACTGCATTTATACTGTTTTTATCCCATCCACTTCTTATTTTAACCGTTACTGGTACGGTTACCGCTTCTTTAACAGCTTTTACAATTTCATATATTTTATTTGGATCTTTCAAAAGGGCAGATCCTGCTTGAGAACGAAGTGCAACCTTAGGTACTGGGCATCCCATGTTTATATCAATAATATCAGGATGCATAGTTTGCTCAATTATTTTAGCAGCTTTAACAAAACTATCTACGTCACTTCCAAATATTTGTTGTGCAATAGGCCTTTCTTCTTCCGTCATATAAAGCATATCCATGGTTTTTTCATTATCATAACAAATAGCTTTATCACTTACCATCTCAGCATATATAAGACCAGATCCCATTTCTTTTATAATTCTTCTAAAAGCACTATTACAAACTCCTGCCATAGGTGCTAAACAAACATTATTATCTATTTTTACATTACCAATTTTAAACACTTAAATCACTTCCAAACTAAATTAATTATATAATAAAAAGAAACTATTTAAAAGTTCCTTTTAAAAACGTCTTTTTTTATTAAGCACCAAATCACTTGATGTATTAAGTTTTGTTACTGTTGTATCAATATATGTAGGAATATTTCTACTTTTTCTTTCTTGCTCATTCAAACAGTAACTTAATTTTCTAAATGTTGGTTCATCAATTTGTTGACTAAGTAGTAATTTCCATAATGTATTTGGAGTCATATTTATATCCCACCTTTCTAGGTAGGACCTATTATATCATAATATTAAATTTATGCAAACAAAAATTACAAAACCTCTAATTTTTAGACAAAACAAAAGACAGCTTATCACTATCTTTTTGATCTTATATATTTTCTTAAGTCCATAGCTAAATTAAACATTTTAAACCAAAATTTATTTATAATTAAATCATATTCTCCAACAAGTTCTAATACATTTGGATTAAACTTTGATTTAAACGTTGATAAATGATCTTCTAAAGAGCCATCTACTCCACCTAAATCACAATAATCCAAGTTTCTATCTAAACAGTAACACAACCTGTAAAACATAAGCCCGTTTGTTATTTTTAATGACGGAAGTATTTTAGTGTTAGTACCAGCGTATAAGAAAGAAGCCGTTTTAATACCAGTTTTACAAGTAGGCATCATAACGATTGTTGCACCCGCTAAAGGCTTAGGCCCAAACTCTTTTTTTACATCAATAGCCTCTTTTATTTGTTTTTCACAAAACTCTTTTTTATTTTCATTTTCTTTCATATCATTTTTTAAAAACTTTATGTATTTATCAATGTCTATCCTTGCAAAAAAAAGTACGGCATTATCAGGAAAAGCTTTCATTAGCTTTTTAAAATAGTCTTCACTTCTAAGAGTTATATGTTGTCTTTTTTCAGTGCAATGTAAAACACTTACTAGATCTTTAACGTCTTTTAAGTTAGTAGAAAAACCAAATTCTACTCCCCGTTGTTCTTGATAATTACCTATATAATTTCTAGTATTTTTAGGAAAAGTTCTTCTTAAAGTTTCCTTATCATAAAAATTACCATCTTTATCCTTAAGGGATATTACCATCGTGTATCTTGGTTGAATATATGCGTTTACTTCCTTTTTATAACCAGCATGCTTAAATCCTAATTTAACCAAAGAATTAACAATTTTTTTTGTGTTTTCTGAAAAAGACTTTCTTGTTTCTATACCTTTATTCTTTTTTATGTTTTGAATGTTATTTTCACTAAAACAAATAAAAGGATCAATCTTTACGTCTATAGCTTTATTTTCTTTTGCATATTTTTTTATTTCAAAAACAAATTTTTCTAATAATTCTTTATTATTGTAATCAATTACAAAGCCTCTTGGAATATAAAATAACTTTTTATCAAGAAAAAGTTTCCTTTTTAAAATCATCGCTGTTGCTACTAACTTATTTTCTTTATACATACCAACAAAATCGTGATCCCAAGCGGTTTTTAAACTTGACCAAGCAGTTGTTTGCATAAAAGACGTAGAAGGAAAATTAACTACAAATTCATCAAATTCTTCTTTTTTTATATTTGTTTTAAACGTATATTTCATATAATCATCCTTATTCTATTATTAATTCATGCTCGTCGCCATTCTTTATGGAAAGAGCGTTTGCCTCATCGGTGTCCAGATGAACTTCTAGTTGAAAATCACCACTTATTCTAACATATACATTATTTAGTATTCCGCCTCTTTCGGTGTTTATTACTAAAGAAACAATCTTTTTATCTTCAAGACCATATTTTACAGCCTCTTGCTTTCCAACGTGTATGTGTCTTGCTGCTACAATTGCAGCATTTTTTGTTATTTGACCCTCTGGACCAATAATAGTTATTTCAGCAGCCTCAGACAAATCACCAGAAAGTCTAACAGGAGCATCTACCCCTAAAGTAAATGTATCCGTTTTAGAAATTTCAACTTGTGTTTTATCTCTTTTTGGACCTAATATTCTAACTTTTTCAATTGTGCCTTTAGGTCCTTTTAACGTTACTTGTTCGTTGCAAGCAAATTGACCTGTTTGTGATAAATCATTTTTCTTGGTTAATTTATAATCTTTTCCAAATAGAATTTCAACATCTTCATTGGTTAAGTGAATATGTCTTGCAGAAACACCTATTTTAACTTTCATATTTAAACATCTCCTTGATTTTAATTATATCACGTATAAATATCTAAATTCAATCATATGTTTAAATGAATTATAAAAAAGGAGATTTTAGATGAATACAAATTATTATACAAATCCAAGTTATCCCAACATGGGAATAACTGGTTTTCAAACTAATGCTATGGGTACGACGGCATCAATGCCTAGTGCTAACACATCAAACAGTAGTAATAATATGATTGCTACGATGCAAGCTAACAACAACATGTTAGAACTTGAACAATCATACGTAGAGAACATACTAAGGCTGAATAAAGGAAAATTAGCCACCTTTTATTTTTCATTTCCAGATTCAGTGGAATGGCGAGATAAAACCTTTACCGGAATAATAGAAGCAGCAGGACGTGATCACATAATAATAAGCGATCCTAATACTGGAAAATGGTATTTGCTTTTAATGATATATTTAAATTATGTAGACTTTAATGAAAAAATAAATTACAGTCCAGATTATTATCCAGAAAACTAATCTTGTAAATATTATCTACTTTTGTTATAATCTAATTTAGAATAGAGGTAGATAAAATGATCATATTAATTATTGTTCTAATCATTGGAATATTATTTATTTTTTATAGAATATATCAAGATAAAATGACCTTTCTTCTGACAAAATTAAACATTATAGAAGAAAAGATAAATAGTACTCTTATAAAAAGAAAAGAATTAATAAAAGATTCTGAAAAAATAATTAAAAATGTAACAAAAACTAACAAAGATGTATATCAGGAATTTGATAGTTTAAATGAAGATAGTAAGGACATAATAAAATTAGATAGAAAATTATTAGTGTATATAAATGAATTTTATCTTATAAAAGATAAATACAAAGAACTAAATAAAAACGAAGAATTTCAAAATATTTCCTTTTCAATTAATGAAACCGAGGATTTGCTTAATGCATATAAAGATTATTACAATAAAAACGCTACTTTATATAATAAGTTAATAAAGCAATTTCCAATAATAATATTTAGTAAAATAAAAGGTAAAAAAGAAAAATTGTTTTTTGATAAAAAAAACTTAGTTGATGATAATTATGCTGAGTTAAAGTAAATAAAAATTTTTAAATTATAATAAAAAAGAGAAAAATCATTTTTTCTCTTTTATTTTTCTAAATCAGGCGATTTTAATATATATCTATATGCAATAACATCACTATTAACAATAAATATACTTTTTTGACCCTTATGTAATTCATAGAACATAATTGGCTTTTCAATATTATCCCTTACGTCTAATAACTCATTAAAACTACTAACATCAACTATTTTACCTGTTATTATTGGTTCTTTTTTAACATTTACTATTACCCTATCATACTCTCTTAATATCTTAGATAACATGATATCATAATTACTCTTTTTCTTTGTTGTTTTCTTTATAAATAATATCAATTTAACAACAGAAGCAACAGCTGATAATAATATTATAATAGATAAAACAAAGGCAAATTTATTACTAATACTAAAATCTTGATATACTCTAACACTATTACTATTATTAACATCCTCAGTATCAATTGATATGCTTACTAATTGTTGAGTTAATGGTATTGTAACACTAGTGGTGTCAGATGCATCAGTACTTCTAATAACAGTACCTTCCTTATCTTTTATTTCCAATCTTAAAGATAAAACAAGACTGCTATCAGCACTTAAACCATAAGTACTCTTAAATTCCTTAACCATATCATTATAATCATCATAATTTATTCTTACGCTTTGATTTATATTAAAACTACTAGAATTACTATTAGCAACAGTAACCGGATCAGTTAATCTATCTACTTTAGAATATATAATACTTGAACTATTATCTCCATCTGTTACAGAAACATACGCTTCTATGTAATAGGTGTAAGTATAATCAAAAGTACTAGAAGAACTAAAATTATAGTTAAAATTAACATCAACATAATCAATTAAACTTGCTATATATTGCATGTTTTCGTTTAAGTTCTCTTCGTTATAATAATCATTTTCTTTTAACGTAACATTATAACTTAAATTACTTTTTTGATTATATAACATACTACTTGTTGAACGAACCGTTATGCTTGAAACAAATATTACTAGCGATAATACAAATAATACAACAATGGCTACTAAATTCAAAATAAGACGTTGTTCATAACTTAAATAAAAGTTATACTTGCTTTTCGTGTAGGAAACCTCATCAGGTTTACTTTCTGACTGACTACTTTTTTCTTTTCTTATTTCGTCAAAAAAGGTTGTTTCAGTCTCTTTATTTTCCTCATCAAAGGAATTATTATTAATGTCTTCGGTAAATACATCTTCTTTTACTTCATCTTGTTTTAGCTCAATTGGTAAGCTTTCTTCTTTTATTACTTCATCAGTATTTTCTTGAACCTCAACCTTATTGAAAGGATAAAATTTTATTTTATCATCCGTCTTTTTTTCTATACTATTTTTTTTCTCATTCTCCGTTTTGGTTTCGGTTTTGCTTTTTGTTTCACTTTTTTCAGCATTTACCTTCTTTAATTCGTTAGTCTCACTTACCGAATTTGACTTAGTAGCTTTTCTTCTGCTTTTGTAATACGTATTTTTTCTAGTTGAATTTTTTTTCATTTTTTCCACCTTCTTATCCACTTAATAATTCATTTAATGCTACTGTTGGCATACCTATATATTTTATTTTAAACTTAACTATACCAATAACCTCATCTTCTTTTACTTGCCAAGAATCTGATGTATTATTATTATCACCTTTTGTTTTAAAACTTAATTCTCCATCTGTATTCGTTATTTTAACAACGCGGTGAACGATTATTTTATTATCATGATTATAAACTAATATGTCCCCTTCTTCAATATTATATAACTCCGTACCCTGAAGTTTTTTTACGATAACTACGTCTCCCTTAGCAATATTTGGGCTCATAGAACCAGAACCTATCGTAAGTGCATAATATTTAAAATATCCACTCGTTAATGTAACGATTACAAATAAAGCAAAGGTAATTAAAGAATACATAATTAAGTTTTTCTTAGTATACCTTGATTCTTTTACTTTTCTTATAGAATAATAATTATATAAATTGTTTACTCTTACTACTATAATAATAGGTAAAACCGTTTCCAATATAACGTTTATATACTCCCCAAAATCCGGGAAAATTGGAAGTATAAAAGTAGTTAATTCAACTATCACTCTATAAAAAATACAACTCTTATATCCAACTTTAAAAGTCAGATACATCAATAAAATGTTTTTCGTAATACTTGGAAACACTACTAAACATACCATCTTAGTAAGCCCCAAAGCAGTTGTAATATCATACGTATTAAGCATCATACATACGTCTAGTAAAACAAAAATAACGTAACAAAGTACAATACCAACTTTGTTTTCCTTTGTTTTTGTTACCAGTGTGTACCTTAATAACTCACCTACTAATATTACTAAAAAAACAGGAAAAGCATTTCTAAATATATTTACCAATTTTAAACTATAACTTGTTTTTAAAAAACCTGTAAACAATCCAAGAAAGTACGTTATTAAATAATATACCAGTAAAGTTATAGCAATGTTTAATACAACATCTTTTTTATACCTAAAATTATCTTTTTCTATACTAAGTAAAATTACTGTTGTAATTAAGAAAAAAAACAAAATACCGCTTAATACATATGAATTTGATGTTTTAAAGATAAGTATGTTTAATAAAAGTAAAATAAACAAACTTATTTCTAACGCATAAAGTTTAATATATCCCCTTTTCATAATATCACCGCTTTGAACAAATTAAATAACTTACTGGTAAATACATACTATCCTATCGTAATAAATAATAACATAATCTAAATTTTTAATCAATACTAAATTTATTTTATGTTAATTTTATGTTAAAAAATTATTGGCTTTTTATCATGATTAGTTAAATAATTATTTGTTTTAGAAAAAGGTTTACTTCCGAAAAAACCATTATAAGCCGATAATGGTGATGGATGAGCTGATTCTATTATGTAATGATTAGGATTGGTTATTAATCTTTTTTTATCTCTAGCTTGCCTTCCCCATAAAATAAACACTACGTTATTTAATTTATCATTTATTTGTTTAATAACAAAATCTGTAAAAATCTCCCATCCTATATCCTTATGAGAATTCGCTTTATCCTTTTCAACCGTTAAAACCGTATTTAAAAGGAACACCCCTTGTTTTGCCCAATCAGATAAATCCGTATCAGTTCTTTCTACTCCTAAATCATCCTTTAACTCTTTAAAAATATTTTTAAGAGAAGGCGGTGTTCTAACTCCTGTTCTTACTGAAAACGAAAGCCCCATTGCTTCTTTTTCTCCATGATATGGGTCTTGTCCTAAGATAACCACTTTAATATCTTTAAAATCAGTCAATCTAAAAGCGTTAAAAAGGTCTTTAGCAGATGGATAAATAGTTTTAGAAAGTCTTTCTTCTTTAATAAAATCTTTTATGTATTTAAAATAACTTTTTTGCATCTCATCATGCAAAACCAAATCCCAATCATTATGAAACATAATTACCACCTCTTTTTATTTTTTTCTTGATAAGTCAGCAATCGTTGGGTAATGATCACTTGGATTAATGCCATTATATTTTTCTGTGTCATACAATACGCTTTCTACCTTCATGGTGTCTTCTGTTATAAATATATGATCAATCGGTTCTTTTCTATCAAATTCCCTAAATGAACTTCC
>CAYSJY010000018.1:0-17954 GCA_964431705.1 uncultured Muribaculaceae bacterium
TTTTATATCATTTATTTTGCAAATTTCTATATCATTTATTTTGCTAATCTATAATTTGATAAAAAACAATATTTTTTTCCACAATTTCAAGGAAATATTGACCCGGGGGGGGGTAATATGCTATTATTAACATAGTAAAAGATAGAATAGTACACTTCTTTTACGGTTATGCACATGGAGGCGTATATGAATGAATAAGTTGCTTATTTCAATTGAAGTGCCATCTATAGAACAAAATTTTGACTTGTTTATTCCGATAAACAAAAAAATGGGTACCATAAAGAAGTACGTTATAAAAAGTATCCATGAGTTATCTGGAGGAATACTTGAAGAAAAAACGTATCTTTTTTTTGATATAGACACGGGCACTAAATATCCAAATAACGTATACGTCAAAGACAGCGGAATAAAAAACGGGGCACGAATAATGATGGTATAAGGAGGTGAAAGTTATGGCAATGACTAGTTTAAACATTAATTATCAAAACACCAGAGATACTGGAACTGCTATTCAAAATTATGCTAGTGACTTTAAAAAATTATTAAGTGAAATTCAAAGCCTTAATGATAGTTTGAAAAATAGTTGGACTGGTGGAGACGCAACTAAGTATACTAGTGAAATTGAAGAACAAGCACAAGTAATGAACAAATTACAAACAACCCTTGATGAAGTTGGATCATACTTAATTCAAGTTGGTGATGCTTATCAAAAAGCAATGGAAGAAAATACATTAAATTAGGAGGGATATAAATGGGAGATTTTTCAGGATTATCTTATAGTGAAATTAACAGCATAGCAGATCAATTAAGCCAAAAGGCAACTTCAATGGAATCTTTACTAGAAGAATCTATTAAGCCTCAAATGCAAAAAATAGGAACTGATGATGGAGTATGGACTGGAGAAGCTGCAGAACAAGCTAAAGCAGAATTTGATACTTTAGCATCAAAATTTCCTCAATTCTATCAAGCTATAACTGATTGTTCTACTTACCTTAAAAATACGGTTTCAACATATCAAGCTGTTGATAGAGCAGTATCAGGACAATAAGAGTTTAACAATTAAACTCTTTGACAAAAAAATGTTAATTTTTAGCATTTTTTTGTGAGGGAGGTTAGATAATATGAAAATAATTTCTGATAGTGAGTTTATACAATTGAGTGCGGAAATGAAAAAAAGTATAAATAGGATTCATTCTAAAGCAAAGAATTTAAAAGCAGAATTTGACTCTTTATCTTCGGTATGGACAGGTGATGATGCAACAAGTGTATTAAGTGCATTTGATACGGTTTATCCATTTATTGATCTTTTTTATGAAATAATGCAAGTTTATCATTATTATCTTTCTCATTATGATATCATTTTTAAACAATTAGAAGAAAATTTGGGAACGAAACTTGATATAACATGTTAGGAGATTTTTATTATGCAAACACAAATTGATTATGATAAAGTAAATGAATTATATGAGGCGGCTTCTGATTTAAAAGAACAAATTAAAGATGAAATAGATGAGATAAGAAGTGTTAGAAAAAAAGTTAAAAATATATTTGATGGAACGAATGATTATTTTTGTGATAGTCTAAAAGAAAATTGTGACCTATTTGAAGATATAATTGATTTATATTTGAGTTCATGTATTAAAGCATTAAAAAATTCTGCTGATAATTATAAAACTACTGACGAAAAATTAAGTAATTTTATAGATAACTATAATAAGATGGTAACTTGGTCTAATAATAACAATTTGTAAAAATATTATAAAGGAGGCGTTTTATGGAATTAATAGATGTAAATAAATCAAGTATATCTGAATGTTTAGAAAATTTAAAAGATATATCAAAATATAGAGAAAAATTACTTGATTTAAGTGAAGATTTAAAAGATTCTATTTGGACTGGAATGATGAAAAATTCAATAAAAAACGCTTTAGAAGTTCAATGTACTTTAATTGATAATTTCATAACGTATTTAAATAATTGTACTGATTCTCTTTCTTTATTAGATTCATATAAAGAACAAGCAAATATTTCCTCTAAATTATATATGAGTGTATATAATTGTAAACTATTGTTAGATGAAGGACAGTTTGAGTCTTTAGAAGAATACAATGTTTCTGGAGAAAAATATTATGAGTCTTTATTAAGCGAATATAACAGTTCTGTAAGTAAACAAAATGAATTAGAACAATCTTTAAAAGATGCGTTTGATGCATACGTTTTAACTGGGAATTCTACTTCTTTACAACAAGCATCTTCCGATAGTAGAATTTACAATATAGATAAGATAAAGGATTATCTTGAAGACTTTAGAAATCTAATAGCAGAATTAAGCTCGTCGTATAGCGAACCTTTTTCAACTGGATACATAAGTTCTTGTGATAATGACGTTGTTCAGGTTTTAAAGACTAGAATTAATAAATATTTTGAAATAATGGGAGAAAATAATTTAAAAATACTAAGTAAATGGACAAGAATGGTTAATGCACTTAAAAAAATTTACCAAAGTACTAATGAGGGTGTGACTGGTTCATATTCGGGTTATTCGAACCAAGAGATGATAATGCCAGAATTAATAATCATTGATGAAAATAATCCTTTTATAACGATTCCAAGTCTACCTGGAACTATATCAAGTGAAAATTTAGCTAGTAATGCAGAGGTTGAAGAAACTATTGAAGAAGTTGAATATCCTGATATAACAATAGGATCTTCCGTTGGTAATTTTGATGTAAGTAAAGGTCATATGACCGCGGCTGATGCAGTTAATCAAACTGATGTTAAAACGTTACTTAGCCAGTACGTTAATGAAGAAGAATCAATATTTAATAGCTTTGCAACAGTAAACGAAGATGGAACGGTTTCAAATATAGAAAAAGCAGATGGTATGACTCTTCAAGAATACTGTGAAAAATATGGAGTTGATATTGGAAGCGTTGCCGTTGATGTTGCAAGAAAAGATGGAGTATCTCAAGCTTGGATTAGTGTTGAGGAATTAAATAGTAGCAACAATGAGATAGATGAAGAAGATGCTAGTATTGGTACGACTAGTAATAATACTGAGACACCAGAAAGTGTCCCTCTTCCTATAGTGTCTGAATATAATGGCAAGGAATATGTTGTAAGTTTTGCTATTGTTGATTCTAATGGTGACGTTAAAAATGAAGTGTCTTCAAGTAAGATGACATTTGATGAATATTGTAGTGAGTACAATGTTGATCCAGAAAGTGTTTCACTTAGTTTAGATGATACTGGAAATACATGGATTACAATAAAGGAGCTTATTGAAGCTACAGGAATTGAAAGTTCTGATACCTCTGGTACAAATTTATCAGCTGTTAGTCCCACTGATAAATGGGCGCAAGAAATTACTGATCAACTTTTAAAAAATGGACCAATAAATACTGAAAAAGACCTGTTTTAAACGTTATCTTTATTTATTATTGTGCATACTTATATAACAATATTAATAAAATAAATAATTTTTAATGGAGATGATAGTGTGACTGTTTATTTTGATAATATAAATTCTAGTTTAAATTCTTTGACCGATTATATTGAACAAATAAAATCTGAAATAAATTTTATAATTGAAAAGATGCAATCTTTACCAGAGTTATGGGATAGTGAAAGCGCAAATGAAGTTTATAACACTTTTTTTGATGAGTATAAGCCAATATTAAATAAATATTATAGTGTATTAGAAAATTATTGTGAATTTTTAAAAAATTTAACACCTGTGTTTAATGCAATAGAAGATTATTATGATTATGGTATAAATGTAGATTAAGGAGTGTTAATGATATGTATACAAAAATGTCTTATGAGGAGTTAAATGAGTTATATAATGAAATAAAATCATCTATTAATAATATAACTGATTATATAACTAAATCAAATGAATGTGTTAAAACTCTTAAAAATAATTGGCAAGGATATGGTTATAAATCATATGAGCAGAAGTTTAATGGAGTAACAAAAAATTTTACTTCTTTTTGTAATAAATTAAGTGAATTTGCTAGTGTTATTGAAAAAAACATTATAGCCAATCAATCTGTTGATAGTACTGTTAGTAATGGGGTTCAAGGGTGATAATGTATGGCTTATGAAAATATTGACGTTGATAAATTGAATCAGGCTTTTAATTCGATAGGCCAAATAACTTGTAAGTCTGTTACTTCTTTAAAAAATAAATTAGATGATAAATCAAAATGGGATAGTGTTGGTCGAAAAAGAATAATTAATGCACTTGAAGAACTTGAAAAAGAATATTCTTCTCTTTTAGAAGACATAAGTAAATTTGATGATGTTGTTCCTTTAATTGAAGAATACAAAACGTTAGAACAAGAAAACAGTAATTATAATAAACAACTAAGTATACAGAAAAGTAATTTAAGTAATGTGTCAGATGATGATGAAACAAAAAGTGATATCCAAAAAAAGATATCAAAATATTCTAATAGTATAGAAAGTAATAATCAAAGAAAACAAAAAATAGTAAATCAAGTTCAAAATATAATAAATTAGGAGATAAATATGAATAATAGTTTAGAAAAGTTTTTACCAATAGGAACCGTAGTCCTTTTGAAAAATAGTAAAAAAAGACTCATGATAACAGGTTTTTGTGTATATGACATGATAAAAAAAGATAAGGTATATGATTATTCAGGATGTGCTTATCCAGAAGGGATAGTTGATAGTAAAAAAATGGCTTTGTTTGATCATTCGCAAATTTCTAAAGTATATTATTTAGGATATCAAGATCAAGAACAGCAAGCATTTAAAAAAAGTTTAATAGATAAAATATTAAATATTATAAAAAAACAACAAAATAAATAATTTAGGAAAGCAGTGATAAATATGACTTATGATGTCGATTATATAAAAAGTTTATATAAAACTTCATTTGGTTCTTGTAAAAGTGCTTTTAAAAGTAAATACAATGGTTATCAAAATAGTTATTTTAAAAATTGTAGTGATTCAACTATTGTTAAAATTAAAGATAAATTAAATAATCATTATAATAAGATTAATAAAATTTATAATTCTATTGATGATTATTGGAATAAATATTTAAATGATGTCAGTAATGCTGATAAAGTTCTAGCTGAAAATGCAAAAATTAGTTCCATTAACGCAACATCTATTAGTCAAAAACTTTCAGCCTTACCTGAATTAAAAACATATAGTGATGATATATCCGTTGAAATTCAAACTAATAGTCAAATTGATGAAAACATTGAAAGTTTAGAGACAGAAGATTTAGAAATAGAAGAATCTAACAAATTTGAAGAATTTTGGAATAAACTAACCGATTGGTTTAGTAGTCTTTTTACCGATGTTCAAGATAAAATTGACGAAACAGGAGCTGTGATATCTAGTTGGATTAGTAGTTTTGTTTTAGATGTAAATAGTAAATTATCAGATGATGCTATAATTGTGGACGTAAAAAATCTTGCTGATGAAACTCTTGATAGGGAATTTCCTTCTAAAACAACACTTGCAATGGTAGATGGAACTCGTATAGAATATGATAAAAAGATTAAAAATTCTGATGGTTCTATAGAATATTTTGATGAAGATGGTAATTTAATAAAGAAAATATATACTAATGGTACTGTTGAAACTTACTATGAGGATAAACATTATATATTTAATTTAGATGGAACGTTTAATATTATTATGAATGATACTGAGAATTATTATTATGATTCAACAGGTAAGTTAATTAAGAGAGTATTTACTAGAGAAGACGGAAGTATTAGTAGAATTGATTATTTTGATGAAGATGAAGTTGGAAATTATAAGGCACGTAGTGATTATGCAACTGATATATATAAAAGAGAGTACATAGATGAAAATGGAAATATATATTGGGTAAATGAAAGTATATATGATGATTCAGGGAATTATCTTTATTCTAAATATGTAAAATATTATGAAAGTGGTCAAGTTAAATCTGTTGAAGAGGGCGATGGCAATATAACTGAATATGATGAAAACGGAAATATAATTTCAATTAAAAAAGATGATAAAACAACTTATGAAGCTTCTTATTATGAAAACGGAAATATTGAAACTGAATATGATAAAGAAAATAATATTTATAAAGAATATTATGAAAGTGGAAATATTAAAAAAGTTGAAGAATCTATAAATGAAGATGAATATGCGTGTCAAATAACAAGTTATTACGAAAGTGGTCAAGTTAAATCTGTTTATAAATGCGCCGTGTCTGATGATGGATTAAAGAATTATGGCTGTTCTACAAGTACATCTTATTATAAAAGTGGGGAAATATACTCTATACAAAGTAATGATAATGGGGTTAGAACAATAACATATTATTATGAAAATGGAAACATTAAAGAAAAGCATAACGCTGATGGCTCTCGAGAGTTTTATGATGAAAATGGTAGTTTTCAATACGAAATGAAAGCCAATGAACATGGAATGAAATATGTAGGAGGTATACGTACTTTTTATGACGAAAATGGTAATGTTACAAGAAGCTACCAAGATTAATTATAAATAACAAACAATAAATTGGAGGAGTAAAAATGCGGGTTTCATTAATAAAAGAAGATAGAATAAGAAGTATAAACATACCAGATAAGGCATCTGGTAACTTTTGGGTTACTGATTATGATGACGGTGGTAAAGAGGTAAATTTAATTAATATAACTGAGGAAAACGGGCTTTGGAAGCTTGTTAGTAACCAGGAATTTTATTGTGTTTATAACAATGAATATGCCGATTCTTTTGATTTAAATAAATATTCTTTTTATACTATCAAAAACGCATCTACTAATGAAATCATGCTTATTTATGTTGCTCCTTCTTATGATGATAAAATGGCTGATTATTATGTTAATCCAAATCAGAATAATGCTATTACAATAGGAAGTAGTAATGATAATAATATTATTTTTAATAGATTAGATCAAAGTCAAGCTAGATTAGTGTTTGAAAATGGTAAGTATTTTTTATATGCCATTTCTAAGAGATATGGGGTTTATGTTAATAATTTAAGGGTTTTTGATAAAAAAGCATTGGAGTATGGTGATGTTATTTTTATAAATGGTTTAAAAATAGTGTACATGAAGCATCAGTATAATGCTAAGTTAAATATATATTACTATGGTAATAGTTTAATGGTAAATGGTCTTTCAATGGCTAATTTTGATAACGTGGAAGATAGTTATGATGAGCCGGATGAAGATATTGATATGAAATGGTATAAGGATGATGATTATTTTCATAAAACTCCCAGATTTGTTTCTGAGTTAAAGGAAAAAGAAATAAAGATAGATGCTCCACCTGCTAAAGAACAGGAACCTGATACACCGGTTATCTTAACGGTTGGGCCAATGCTTACCATGAGTATGTCATCAATGGTAATGGCTTTTACTTCTATAGCTAACTTAAGTAGTGGTAATTATTCTTTATTATCAGTATTACCATCTATTGTTATGGCTATTGCGATGGTTGCTTCTACTTTACTTTGGCCTAGTATAACAAGAAAGTTTGAAAACAAAAGAAGAAAGAAAAAAGAAAAAGAAAGAATGGATAAGTATACTAAGTATATTGAGGGTAAAAGAAAACAAATAATTGATGAATTATCTAATCAAACCCAAATATTAAATCATAATTATCCTAATTTGTTTACTTGTAATAAAATAATCCTTGATAAGGAAACTGTTTTATGGCAAAAAAGAATAGAAGATGAGGATTTCTTAAAGGTTAGTTTAGGCTTTGGAGATTATGAGATGAAGCTTAAAATAACTTATCCAGAAGAATCTTTTTCAATGGTTGAAGATGAACTTAAGGACGTTGCAGATAAATTAAGTCGTGAGCCTAAAATATTAAAAAACGTTCCGGTTGTATATTCTTTTATGGATAATTATATTTCTTCTGTTATTGGACAATATGATAATAGAAGTGATTATTTAAAGAAGATTTTATTTCAGATAATTACTTTTCATAGTTATGTAGATTTAAAAATAGTTATTTTAACAGACAACGATAAGAAAAATACTTGGGAAAACGTTAAGAATTTACCTCACTGTTTTGATGATGATAAAACAATTCGCTTATTTGCATCTAAAAGTGAGGAATATAAAGTTGTTTGTTCATATTTAGAGAAAATCTTTAATGCTAGAAAAGAAGATTCTAACAAAAGAGATATAAATCCTCATTTGTATGATAAGGTTTATCTTGTTGTGATTGATTCTTTTAAGATGGTAAGAAGTCAAGATTTTATCAATGATTTACTTGAGTCTAAAATTAATTATGGTTTTAGTTTAATAATATCAAATGGTAACATAGCAACACTTCCAGAGCAATGTAAGAATTTTATTAGTGTTGATGGGGTATCTGGTGAAGTTGCTAAAAACGTTATTAACGAAGAAAATCAAAAGTTTGTAATAGATTTAATAAGTGGTATTAATTATAATGAATGTTATAAAGTATTATCTAATATTCCTATCGAAAACGTTAATAATCAAGTTGCTAAAATACCAGATAAAGTTGGTTTTTTAGAAATGTATGACGTAGGTAAAGTACAGCAGTTAAACTCACTTAATAGATGGCAAAAAAGCAATCCTATGGAAACACTTACAACCGCTGTTGGTTATGGAAAGAATAATGAAATTCAGTATATTGATTTACATGAAAAAGCACATGGGCCACATGGACTTATAGCAGGTATGACTGGATCAGGTAAATCAGAGTTTATTATCACTTATATTTTATCTTTGGCAGTTAACTATAATCCATTAGAGGTTCAGTTTATACTAATAGATTATAAAGGTGGAGGACTAGCTGGTGCTTTTGAAAATGCTAGTTCTGGAAAGAAATTACCTCACTTAATAGGCACGATAACTAACCTGGATGCAAGCGAAATAAAAAGAAGTTTATCTTCAATTGAAAGTGAACTTAAAAGAAGACAAAGATTATTTAATATAGCAAGAGATAAAAGTGGTGAATCAACGGTTGATATATATAAATATCAAAGGTTATATAGAGAAAAAAAGGTAGATGAACCCGTATCCCATTTATTTATTATATCTGATGAGTTTGCTGAGTTAAAAACCCAGCAACCGGATTTCATGGATCAACTTATCTCAACCGCCCGTATAGGTCGTTCTTTAGGGGTGCATCTTATTTTAGCAACTCAAAAACCAAGTGGTGTTGTGGATCCTCAAATTTGGTCAAATACAAGGTTTAGAGTCTGTTTAAGAGTTCAAGATAAAAGTGATTCAAATGAAGTTATTAAATGTCCCGATGCTGCTTATTTAAAACAAACAGGTAGATTTTATTTCCAAGTTGGATATAATGAGGTATTTACACTTGGACAAGCTGCTTGGGCTGGAGGTAAATACGTACCAAAAGAAAAAACAAAAAAACCAATCGATACTTCAATTAATTTTATAAATAACGTAGGACAAGTTATAAAAGAAGTTGCAACAAGAGAAAAGAAAGTAGATAAAGATGAGAAAAAATATGGTGAGGAGTTATCGAACGTAGTTAATTATCTAGCAGATATAGCAAAAGAGCAAAACATAAAATGTAAACCTTTATGGCTTGATAAGATTCCTAGTTTTATTAATATTACAAATTTAATTTCTAAATATGATTTCAAACCGAAAGCTAATATCATTGATATTCCAGTTGGTGAATATGATGTTCCACAAGAACAAAAGCAAAACATATTAACTGTTCCAATAAGTGTGCGTGGTAATACGTTATTATATGGTATGGCTGGTTCTGGTAAAGAGAATTTTATTATGACGATGATTTATTCTGCTATGTGCTTATATACTCCTTCTGATATAAACTTTTATATTTTAGATTTTGGAGCCGAAATACTTAAGATATATAACAGTTCTAACTATGTTGGAGATGTAATTCAAATAGATGAAGAAGAAAAAATTGGCAATTTATATAAAATGATAAATAATTTAATGGAAAAAAGAAGAAATTTATTTAGTAGTTATGGTGGAAGTTTTATCAGCTATAACTCTAAGAGCAACAAAAAAGAACCAAGTATAATAGTGATAATTAATAATTATGAAACATATCAAGATACGTATGAAAAATACGAAGATACGTTAAATATTATTACAAGAGAATGTACTAAGTATGGAATATATTTCTTTATTACTTGTAACACACCAAACGGTTTAAGATTTAGATTAAAACAGAATTTCTCACTTATTTATTCATTACAACAAAATAATGATGATGATTACTCAACGATTTTAGGTAACGTAAATAAAAACTATCCATCTAAAATATTTGGAAGAGGTATCTTTAAGCAAGATATGGTTTATGAATTTCAAACTGCATCAGTAGATACAAATGAAAACATAAATAATGTAATAGAATCTAAAATATCAGAAACTAATTCTAAATATAATGAAAAAGCAAAACGGGTTCCAGTGCTTCCTTCTAAAGTAACATATGAATCAATAGAAGAAAATTATAATAAAAATAGTTTTGATGTAATAGTTGGTATTGAAAAGAAAGATCTTAACGTTTCTTCATATAACTTTAAAAGGGATTTAATAAACGTTATAACCGCTAATGATTGCTTTATCATGAAAGATTTTATAAACGCTTTTCTTTGCCAGTTAAAGGTGAATGCTTTATATCAAGTAATGGCAATAGATGCTGAGGCTGTAGAAATAAAAGATAATACCAAAGAAGGATTAGTAATCGAGAAAAATGACATTAATCAAATTTTTGAAAAATTATTGAAATATCAAAATGACTGCTATGATTTGTATGTAAAAAACGGGTATAATACTCAGGTTTTAAGAAATCAAAAACCAATTTTATTAGTAATTAATGGTATAGAGAATTTTATATCTAAGTTATCAAGTGATAATAAATTAAAAGTAAAAGAGTTCTTTACTAAATCAAAGGATCTTGGAATAATTAACTTTATTTTAATTGATAGTATTTCAAAGATTAAGAAAGTAGAGTATGAAGCTTGGTTTAAAGAAGGATTTAACGCTAATAATGGTATATGGATTGGTGAGGGTATAAATGATCAGTTTACTATTAAAATTGCAGTTAGAACGCCAGAGATCAAAGAATCTATTGGTGATGATTTCTGTTTTGTGGTTTATCGCGGAAAGCCAGTTTTGGTTAAATACGTAAATGATTTTTCAATTAATTCAT
Source organism: uncultured Muribaculaceae bacterium (assembly GCA_964431705.1). GTDB lineage: Bacteria > Bacillota_I > Bacilli_A > RF39 > UBA660 > Aphodocola. Next base: position 11,185 of record CAYSJY010000018.1, read on the forward strand.
CGGATGAAGATATTTTTGATTTAGAATAACAAAAGAAAATAATTCTTTTGTTTTTCTTTAATCATTTTTATAAATATGTTAAAATATAAATATGATGAAGGAGGACGTTATGAAAGAGGACACTAAAAAAGTTATTTTATTAGTAGTGATTTGTGTTGTTACCTTGGCGATACTTGTAGTAGCACTTAGAATTTATGAAAACAAAGAAAATAATTTGCTTGCAACATCAGAAATAAGTAATTATTTAACGGAAATAAATTATGATGAAATAGAAAATCATGTGATAGAACAGCCAAGTACCATTATTTATGTTTCTAATAGTAGTGAAGAATCAACCCGTGATTTTGATGAAATACTTATACCAGTTATAAAAGAATATAATTTAGAAAATGAGATAATTTTTATTAACATTAATGATACTGTAATTGTTGATCCTTTTTATCAAAATGCACCAGAGTTTATCTTCTATGAAGATGGAGAAATTAATGATGTGATAGATGTAAGCACGTTAAGTACAAGTAATGAGGTAATAGAAATATTAAAAGAAAGAGGCATAATAGATGATTAACATCGTTTTATACGAACCAGAAATACCTGGTAATACAGGTAACATAATGCGTACTTGTGTTGCTACTAATACAAAGTTGCACCTGATTAAACCATTAGGTTTTTCTTTAGATGAAAGTTATGTAAAAAGAAGTGGTGCTAATTATATTTATGAGTGTAATTATACTTTGTATGAAAACTGGGATGATTTTAAAAGTAAAAATAAAGGAACGTTTTATTATTTAACTAGATACGGTAAAAAGCCTCATACTTCATTTGATTATAGTAATAAAAATGAAAACATCTACCTTGTGTTTGGAAAAGAATCAACTGGTATTCCACTTAGCATATTAAAAGATGATTTAGAACACTGTCTTAGAATACCAATGACTAATAAAGTAAGAGCACTTAACTTATCTAATTGTGCTGCAATTATGATATATGAAGTATTAAGACAACAAGATTATAATGATTTATTAACAAAGGAACCTTTTAAAGGAGAAGATTATATAATAACCGCAGAAGATACTAGCTAAACGCTAGTTTTTTTATTGACCCAAGAACAATTATTTGGTATATAACAAACATTATATATTAGTAAAACTTCGCTTGTACGAAGAGAAAAAGTAAGAAAATTTATATAAAAAATAAATAAGAAAGGAAAGTAAACTTTAAAAACGAAATAGTTATATTAGAAGATAAAGATGGGGATAAAAACATGAGACAATTGAAAATCTAATATATGAACTTCGTGGTAAACAAGTAATGCTTGATAGTGATTTAGCAAGGCTTTATGAATGTACTAATGGAACAAAAACGATTAATTTAGTGGTTAAAAGGCATAAAAATAGGTTTCCCGAAAGGTTTATGTTTAGATTAACAAAAGAAGAGTATTATAAAATTCTAAGGTTTCAATCTGAAACCTTAGAACTAAAACAAGGGAAATGTTTTAAATATCTGCTTTGGAAGTTAGTATAAGAATAATGGATGCTTTTGTAGCATTAAGAAAATATATTTCAAGCAATTTAATTAAACAAAAGTATATAAATGTAAATTAATTTAATACTTTTTAACATAAAAAAGGATGTTGCACAAAAACAGCATCCTCTTAGTCATTTACTTCAAGTTTTATGGAATTTATGTTCTCTTGCATGATTGACATATAATCTTCTTTATCATCTCTTTGAGTAGCACTTAAAGTTGATATAGTATTTAAACTTACGGTTTCAACGTCATACGTATCTTTAAGCTCCTTAATGGTGTTGCTTTCTTCTTCGTCATCTTTTAAGAATATGTACTTACATGTACCATTGGCAAGTAACGTTTTTACGTCATTTAAAACTTTTTCGGTTATGCTACTACTTTCATCTAGTGATATAACCGTAAAACCATATTTTTCTAAGAATTTAAAAGTATTACTACTTACTATTATAGTAGGGTTATCACTTTCACTTGCGGCTTGGTTTAGCTCCGCATCAAGTTCGGTAAGTTCGTATTTTAGATTTTCATAATTTTCACTTATTTTTGATATTTCTATTGTTTCACTTATGTATTCTTCAAGTCCGTTTTTAATGTTTGATGCCATCATTAAGAAATTAGCAGGATTAAGCCAACTTTCCGCAACGTCATAGGTGTAGCTCATACCTTGTGATGCATCTATTATTTTTAGGTTTTTATTTTCATTTAAGAAATCAACCGCATAATCTTTTTCCTTTTGAATCGTTCCATTATAAATAAATAAGTCTGCTTTTGAATAATCACTTATTTGTTTTTCCGTTAGTTCATAACTTGTATAATCGGTACCGTCAGGATAAATACTATAAATTTCAATATTATCCCCATACAAATAATCTAAAATGTATTCAACTGGATACACGCTAGTATAAGCACTCATTTGTTTTTCATCACTATTATTTGAACATCCACTTAAGGTTAACATTATAAAAAATGCTACAAATATAAATAAAATCTTTTTCTTCATCTTTTCTTCTCCTTTTTTGGTACTGGATCATAACCATAAGTTCCCCATGGATTACATTTTATTATTCTTTTAATCCCCAAAAACACCCCAGTTATAACACCATGTTCTTCTAAAGCTTCAATCATATAATCAGAACACGTTGGTATATGTCTACAGTAAGTATGCCACGGACCTGGTATTTTCTGATAAATTTTTACTAATCCAATTAATATTTTTTTTATCATGTAACTATTCTATCATTATTTTAAAAAAAATGATAGTGGGTATGTAAAAAAATCCATCATGATACTTTACGTAAAGTACGCAAATTGTAAAAAAAATTAGATTAATTATATGGACATTAATGCTTGAATTATGGTATCATTGTGGTAGCCAGTGTAATAAAGTGGTAGATTGTGGGGGATAAAAATGTTCATGGGAGAATATCATCATAATATTGATGAAAAAGCAAGACTTGTTTTACCTTCTAAATTTAGATATGAATTAGGTGATACATTTGTTATTACTCGTGGACTAGAAGGATGCTTATTTATTTATTCTAAAGAACAGTGGCAAAAAATAATAGATAAGTTAAACCGACTTCCATTTACTAAAAAAGATGCAAGAACTTTTGTTAGGTTCTTCCTATCAGGAGCTCAAGAAGTTAGTTTTGATAAGCAAGGTAGAATTGCTATTCCCACACCGCTTTTATCCTACGCTAAGTTAAAAAAAGAATGCGTGGTAATTGGTGTTAATGACAGGCTTGAAGTATGGCAAGAAGACTCCTTTAATGACTATTTTAAAGAAAACGAAGATAATATCTCTGATTTAGCAGAAGATTTGTTTGATAATACAGAGGTTTAATTATGCACGTAAGCGTTTTATTAAAGCCATCGGTTGATGCTTTAAATATAAAAGAAGATGGAGTTTACGTAGACTGTACTTTAGGTTATGCTGGACATTCGAGTGCAATCTTAAAAAGATTAAAAAAAGGGAGATTGTATGCTTTTGATCAAGATGACGAAGCAAGAAGTTATAGTGAAAACGTTTTAAGAAAGATAAGTACTAACTATGAGATAATTCCAAGTAATTTTTCTAATTTAAAAGAAGAATTAGAAAAACGGGGTGTAAACAAAGTAGATGGTATATTATTCGACTTAGGAGTGTCATCACCACAATTGGATGATCCTTCTCGGGGGTTTAGTTTTCATTATGATGCACCACTTGATATGCGAATGGATAAAAAAAACAAGAAAAGTGCTTACAACGTGGTTAATGAGTATTCGTATGATAGGTTAAAAATGGTAATACGAAGTTATGGTGAAGAAAAATACGCTGGTTTGATTGCTAAAAAAATAGTTGAAGAAAGAGCTAAAAAACCAATTGAAACAACTTTAGAGTTAGCAGATTTAATAAATCAAGCGGTACCATATAAGTACAAAAGAACAAGTAATCCGAGCAGAAGAACTTTTCAAGCTATTAGAATAGAAGTTAATGATGAACTTAACATATTACCTAAAGCAATCAATGATGCAATTGATGTTTTAAATAAAGATGGAGTAATCGCGGTAATTACGTTCCATTCACTAGAAGATAAAATATGTAAAAGTGTTTTTAAAGAAAGATCAAAAGAAGATCCTATTTTAAAAGGCACTCCAAACGTACCAGAATGTTTATTACCAGAATTAAAATTACTAAAAAAGATAAAACCTTCTAAAGAAGAAATAGAAGAAAACAGAAGGTCTAGAAGTGCAACTTTAAGAGTTGCGATAAAACAAAGATAAAAAGAGGGATATTATTATGGCAAGCAAAAGAAGAAAAAAAACAAGATTTGAAAAGATAATGATAACACTTACTATGTCAACTGTTTTTTGCGTGTTTGTAAGTGTGTTCTTCTTTAAAGCTCAGTTATCATCCGTTAACATAGAAGTTGAGAAATTAAAAGAGAGTATAACCAAACAAGAAAACATAAATGAAAGTTTAACAATGAAAGTAAATGAACTTATCTCACTTGAAAATATGCAACTAGTTGCAGCAGAAAGCGGATTGGAGTATAATAATGATAATATTGTTGTAATACAAGAATAAGGGTGATCGAAGTATGAAAAGAGAATTATTAAATAAAAACAAAATGCTAGTTGCCAAAGTTTTTACTTTAATAATTTTTCTTTTTTTATTTATCTTTATATTAAGATTAGGTTATCTTTGTTTGACGGGAAAAGTAGATGGAATAGACTTACAAAGTTTTGCTAATGAAAGAAATACTAAAAGAGAGACTTTATACTCTCTAAGAGGTACTATATATGATTCAAATGGAGAAGTTCTAGCTCAAACCATCAACTCATACACCTTAATTGCTTATCTTGATTCATCAAGAAGTGAGGGTTATGACACACCACAACACGTAGTAGATAAAGAATTAACCGCTCAAAAATTAGCTACCGTAATTGATATGTCAGAAGAAGATATTTTAGAAATATTAAATAAAGATGCCTATCAAGTAGAGTTTGGTTCTGCTGGACGTAATTTAACAGAATTAGAAAAAGAAGCTATAGAAGAATTAGATTTATATGGTATTGATTTTACATCGACCTATAGAAGATATTATCCAAATAATTCGTTTTTATCATACATTATTGGATACACTACAACTGATGAAGATGGAAACATGGTAGGTGAGATGGGAATAGAAAAAGAATATAATGATGCATTAACTGGAACAAATGGATTTGTTGAGTATCAAAAAGATTTAAACGGGTATAAATTTCCAAACTCAAACGAAATAAGAAAAGAAAAAGTAGATGGCAATGACGTTTATTTAACAATTGATTCAAACGTTCAAATGTCCCTTGAGACGGTTGTTTCAAACGCGGTAGAAACCTCTGGTGCAGATTGGATGATTGCCGTTGTAGCAGAAGCTAAAACTGGTAAAATACTAGGAAGTGCAACTTATCCTACTTTTGATCCTAACACAAAAGAAATAGAGAATTATTTAAATCCACTTGTTTCATATACATATGAACCTGGTTCTGTTATGAAAACATATAGTTACATGGCAGCTTTAGAATATAACTCAGACTTTGACCCAGAAACCGCAACATGTGTAACAGGACCATATACGATTGGAGAAGATACCGTAAGTGACTGGAATGATACCGGTTGGGGAGAGATAACGTATAAAAGAGGATATACTTTATCTTCAAATACTTGTGTTGCTAATTTAGTAAAAAATTATTTAACCAGACAACAATTATTAGAGTTCTATGAAAAACTTGGCTTTGGAACAACAACCGGAATTGATTTACCAAATGAATACTCTGGTACGGTTGATTTTAGATATGATATAGAAGTAGTTAACGCAGCGTTTGGACAAGGTATTACAACAACTCCAATACAACAAATAAAAGCTTTAACTGCGATTGCAAATGATGGTGTTATACTTACTCCTTACATAGTTGAAAAAACAGTTAATTCGGAAACCGGAGAAGTAACTTATAAAGCAGAAGTACAAGAAGGGGAAAGAGTTGCATCAAAAAGTACGATAGAAACCATAAAAGAACTTATGTATGAAGTGGTAAATGGTGATTCTTCAGACACAACAGGTTACCGATATAGTATGGAGGGTTATGATTTAATAGGAAAAACCGGAACGGCTCAAATAGTAGATTCATCAACTGGACAATATTATACAGGTTCAACTGATTATGTTTACTCTTTTGCAGGTATGTATCCAAAAGATGACCCAGAAGTAATTATATATGTAGCTATGCAAAGAGGATCTAATTATTCTGTTGTACTATCAGAGGCAGTTAAAACAATTGTTAAAGATACTGCAAAATACCTAGGAGTTTTTGAAGAAAATCCCGATGCAAATAAAGAAGTTACTGAATATACTTTAGAAAACTATAAAAATAAACAAACAGAAGAAGTAAAAGAAAGTTTAGATAGCATATCAGCAACATACATCGTTTTTGGAAACGGAACAAAAGTAGTCGACCAATATCCATCTAAAGGAACCGTAACAAATACAAAAGAAAAAGTATTTATCTTCACAAATGATGACGTGGTTACCATGCCAGATTTAACTGGTTATTCCGTCAAAGAAGCAATCGTCGTCCTCAAAAAACTAGGTATAAACTACACTTGTAATGCAACCGGATATATACAAGAACAAAGTATAGAAGCAGGTACTGAAATTACAAGTGATATGGAAGTAATATTAAATTAACAGGATAAACTCCTGTTTTTTTTGAAATATGTTTTC
>CAYSJY010000019.1:0-17770 GCA_964431705.1 uncultured Muribaculaceae bacterium
AAAGAGGAGGCGTTTTGGTATATGAATATTAGCATTGAAAAAGAAACAAAATTAATAAATTTAAAAGTAAGGACAAAATATGATTTTGTTAAAAATTTTCAAGAAGGCTTAGCTTGGTTTGAATCAAATGGCAAGTGGGGTTTTGTTGATAAAGACGGCAAAGAATTAGTAGAGGCAAAATATGATATTGTTGGAGACTTTCATGAAGGCCTAGCTTGTTTTATATTAAATGGCGAGTGTGGTTTTATTGATAAAGAAGGTAATGAAGTAATAAAAACAAAATATGCCTGTGTTGGAAGTTTTTATGAAGGCTTGGCTTGGTTTAGATTAAAAAACAAGTGTGGTTTTATTGATAAAAATGGTAATGAAGTAATAAAAGCAAAATATGATTTTGTTGGAGACTTTCATGAAGACCTAGCTTATTTCATATTAAATGGCAAGTGTGGTTTTGTTAATAAAAACGGTAAAGAAGTAATAAAGGAAAAATATGATTTTGTTGGAGACTTTCATGAAGGTTTAGCTTGGTTTGAATTAGATGGCAAGTATGGTTTTATTGATAAAGATGGAAAAGAAGTAGTAGAGGCAAAATATGACGATGTTGGAAACTTTCATGAAGGTTTAGCTTGGTTTGAATTAGATGGCAAGTATGGTTTTGTTGATAAAGATGGAAAAAAAGTAGTAGAAGCAAAATATGACGATGTTGGAAACTTTCAAGAAGGTTTAGTTTGGTTTCAATCAAATGGTTATGATTATAAGTATGGTTTAATTGATAAAGATGGTAAAGAAGTAATGGAAGCAAAATATGCTTGTGTTGGAGATTTTCGTGAAGGCTTAGCTCAAGTTAGATTAAATGGTAGGTGGGGTTTTGTTGATAAAAACGGTAATGAAGTAATAAAGGTAAAATATGATGGTGTTGGAGATTTTCAAGAAGGCTTAGCTATAGTTGAATTAAATCGGAAGTATGGTTTAATAAATAAAGGTGGAGAAGAGATAACTGATATTTGTTTTGATGATATATCGATAAGTGATGAAATGGTAATTTTTAATCGTTCTTATGCTATGTCTGTAAAAGATTTGCAATTTTCTTATGAATGTAAGATAATAATAGATGGAAAAGAAGAAGTCTTAGAATTTGATAGTAAGGAAAAAAGAGACAAATTTTATGAAAAGATGAAAGCCAAAATTAATGATAAAATTCAAGAGATAAATATTTTAACTCAAAAAGCGAAAGAAGAAATATCAAATGCAAAAAACAAGTTATATAGAGATGACAATTTAGAAAAAGAAGGAAAAAAAGAAGTTAAACGTAAGAAAATGAAATAAAAATTCATTGCGCGAGCAAATTTATTATGATATTATATTGTTAATTAATATTTAAAGGAGTGTTTTGGTATGGAAATTAAAAAAACGACGAAATTAAAAAATATGCTAATCTATAATGAATATGATGGTGTTGGAGATTTTAGTGAAGGCTTAGCTGGTTTTAAATTAAATGGCAAGTGGGGTTTTGTTGATAAAAATGGAAAAAAAGTAGTGGAAGCAAAATATGATGGTGTTGGATATTTTAAAGAAGGCTTAGCTTGGTTTGAATCAAATGGCAAGTGGGGTTTTGTTGATAAAAATGGAATTGAGGTAATAAAGGCAAAATATGCTTGGGTTGGAGACTTTCATGAAGGTTTAGCTAAGTTTGCATTGCAAGGCAAGTGGCCTTACAAGTATGGTTTTATTGATAAAAATGGAAAAGAAGTAGTAGAGGCAAAATATGACGATGTTGGAAATTTTCGTGAAGGCTTAGCTTGGTTTAAATTAGATGGCAAGTATGGTTTTGTTGATAAAGATGGAAAAAAAGTAGTAGAAGCAAAATATGACGATGTTGGAAACTTTCATGATGGTTTAGCTTGGTTTAGATTAGATGACAAGTGTGGTTTTGTTGATAAAGACGGTAAAGAAGTAGTAGAGGCAAAATATAATGATGTTGAAAATTTTCAAGAAGGGTTAGCTCGAGTTAAATTAAATGGTGAATATGGTTTTATTGATAAAGATGGTAATGAAGTAATAAAAACAAAATATGCCTGTGTTGGAAGTTTTTATGAAGGCTTGGCTTGGTTTAAATTAAATGGTAAATATGGTTTGATAAATAAAGATGGAGAAGAAATAACTGATAACTGTTTTGATAATATAGAAATATGTGATGGAGGAATAATTTTTAATGATGTTTTTGTTTTTCTTATAAAAGATTTACAGTTTTCTTATGAATGTGAATTAGATATGAATGGTAAAAAGAAAGTTGTTAAATTTGATAGTGCCAAGCAAAGGGATGCTTTTTATGAAAATATAGATATTTTAAAAAAGAAAGCGGAAGAAGAACTAATAAATGAAGTAAATAAATTATATGAAGACATTGACTTAGAAGTAAAAAAAGGAAATGTTAAATGTAAGAAAATGGATTAATATGTTATCCATTTTTCTTTTAATTTATAAAAGGAAAATATCATTTATTTTTATAAAAATATGCTATAATAAAAATACTTTATTAAAAGAGGAGGCGTTTTGGTATATGAATATTAGCATTGAAAAAGAAACAAAATTAATAAATTTAAATATGAGGATAAAAAAATATGGTTATGTTGAAGACTTTTATGAAGGCTTATCTTTGTTTAAATCAAAAAACAAATATGGTTTGGTTGATAAAAACGGAAAAGAAGTAATAAAAGCAAAATATAATGATTTTGGATATTTTTTTGAAGGCTTAGCTCGTGTTCGATTAAATGGCAAGTGGGGTTTTGTTGATAAAAACGGTAAAGAAGTAGTAGAGGCAAAATATAATGATGTTGGAAATTTTCAAGAAGGTTTGGCTCGTGTTCAATTAGATGGCAAGTGGGGTTTTGTTGATAAAGATGGTAAAGAGGTAGTGAAGGCAAAATATGATTATATTGAAGCTTTTTATAAAGGCTTAGCTCGTGTTCAATTAGGTAACAAGCATGGTTTTATTGATAACAACGGAATCGAGGTAGTAAAGGTAAAATATGATTGGGTTGAACATTTTCAAGAAGGCTTAGTTATAGTTAAATTAAATTGGAAGTATGGTTTAATTGATAAAGATGGAAAAGAAGTAGTAGAGGCAAAGTATGATAATGTTGGAGCTTTTCAAGAAGGTTTAGCATGGTTTAAATTAGATGACAAGTATGGTTATGTTGATAAAAATGGAAAAGAAGTAGTAGAAGCAAAATATGATGATGTTGGAGACTTTCATGAAGGCTTAGCTTATTTTAGATTAAAAGACAAGTGTGGTTTTATTGATAAAAATGGTAATGAAGTAATAAAGACAAAATATGACCGTGTTGGAGACTTTCATGAAGGTTTGGCTTGTTTTAGATTAAAAAACAAGTATGGTTATGTTGATAAAAATGGTAAAAAAGTAATAAAAGCAAAATATGATGAAGTTGGAAATTTTAAAGAAGGTTTAGCATGGTTTAAATTAGATGGCAAGTATGGTTATGTTGATAAAAATGGAAAAGAAGTAGTAGAGGCAAAATATGATGAAGTTGGAGCTTTTCAAGAAGGCTTAACTTGGTTTGAATTAGATGGCAAGTATGGTTATGTTGATAAAAATGGAATTGAGGTAATAAAGGCAAAATATGATGAAGTTGGAGACTTTAAAGAAGGCTTGGCTTGGTTTAGATTAAAAAACAAGTATGGTTTATACAAGTATGGTTTTATTGATAAAGACGGTAAAGAAGTAGTAGAGGCAAAATATGATTATGTTGAAAATTTTAAAGAAGGCTTAGCTATAGTTAAATTAAATGGTAAATATGGTTTAATTAATAAAGAAGGAGAAGAAATAACTGATATTTGTTTTAACAATATATCTGTAAGAGATGAAATGATGATTTTTAATCGCTCTTATGCTATACCTATAAAAGATTTGCAATTTTCTTATGAATGTAAGATAAGGATAGATGGAAAAAAAGACGTCTTTGAATTTGATAGTAAGGAAAAAAGAGACAAATTTTATGAAAAAATAAAACTTAAAATTGATGATAAAAATCGGGAAATAAATATTTTAAAGAAAAAAGCGAAAGAAGAAATATCAAATGCAGGAAATGAATTATATAGAGATGGTTATTTAGAAAAAAAAGGAAATGTTAAACGTAAGAAAATGGATTAATATGTTATCCATTTTTCTTTTGACTAAAATTATTATTAATTATATAATTGTTCATGAGGTATATTATGGAAAGATATAAGGAAATAGAAAGAAGTATTATAGTTAGGTTTAGAAAAGAAATATATAGATTGTTTACCCGTGCGGTAAAGGATTATGAACTTATTAAAGAAGGGGACGTTGTTGCTGTATGTATATCCGGCGGTAAAGATTCTTTTTTGTTAGCGAAGTGTATGGAGGAATTACAAAGGCATGGGAATATTCCTTTTACTTGCAAATACATTGTGATGGATCCTGGATATAATAAGAAGAATAAACGTAAAATAAAGGAAAATGCTAAAATATTAAATTTGAATATTGATATATTTGAAAGTGATATTTTTGATTCGGTATACAAACTTAATGAGGGTTCACCTTGTTATTTGTGTGCTAGAATGAGAAGGGGAAGTCTATATAATTATGCTAAAAAAATAGGATGTAATAAAATTGCTTTAGGTCATCATTTTGATGATGTTATAGAAACTACTCTTTTAAGCATTATCTTCGGTGGTGAAATAAAAGGGATGATGCCAAAACTTCATAGTGATAACTTTTCTGGTATGGAACTAATAAGACCGCTTTATTTGGTAAGGGAAAAAGATATTAAGTCATGGGCAAGGTATAATAAGTTAGATTTTTTAAACTGTGCGTGCAGGTTTACTGAGAAAAATAGTATTGAAAATAACGTAAACTCTAAAAGAATAGAAATAAAAAAACTAATTAAATCTTTAGAAGATGAAAATAAAAACATTGCTTATAATATATTTAGGTCGTGTGATAATGTTAATTTAGATACTTTAAGGGAATATAAAACAAATGGAGTAAGGCATAATTTTTTAGAAAAATATAATAAGGAAGAAGATGAGTAATTTGGATTTAAAAAATGAAAAGTACGTAATATTGGAAATAATTCCAACTGCGTTAGATCCCAAAAAGGGAGATATAGCACAACTTTCTGCATTAAAAATAGATGGTACAAGACTACTTGATCGTTTTGATTATAGACTTGATAAAGGTAAAGTTAAAATACCTGATATACTAAAGATGACAAATTATGATAATGATTCTTTTAAGTATGTTAAGACAACTAAAACCATTTTAAAAAACTTTAAGAAATTTATTGGGGATTTACCTTTGTTAATAATAGATAATGATTATACGAGAAGTTATTTAAGTGATTTTGATAATGAAATATATTCTGTTTTTTCATTTTTAAACTTAAGTGTTAGTGATGATGTATTTGATAGGCTTATGAATAAATATGAGTTAGAACCTAGTAATTACTTAGTTGATCTTTTATATGAGGCATTAATAAAGGAGCTTTAAGATGAAAATAGAATGTGTAAAAACTGGTTATTTAAAAGAGAATTGTTATGTTATAAGTATTAAGGATTATGCCCTTGTTATTGATCCTGGGGATGATTTTATAAAGATTAAGAATTTGATTAATGATAAAAAGGTGCTTGCAGTATTAATTACTCATTATCATTTTGATCACGTGGGAGCTTTAGATGATGTTATAAATCTATATAAAGTACCTATTATTGATTTTAAAAGTGATGAAAAACAAAAAATAGGTCCTTTTAGTTTTAGGATAATAAAAACTCCTGGTCATAAAAATGACGCAGTAACGTATTATTTTAAAGATGATGGGGTTATGTTTGTTGGAGATTTTATCTTTAAGGGAAGTATTGGAAGATGTGATTTAGAAGGTGGCGATATTTTTGATATGAAAAAAAGCATTGATAAAATAAAAACGTATGATAAAAATATAACACTATATCCTGGTCATGGAGATAAAACGAGTTTGGGTTTTGAATTAACAACTAATCCGTATATGAAAGGTGATGAATGATGAGTAAAAAAGTTGTCATATTAGGTGGTGGAACAGGAGCATCCACTTTAGTTCGTGGTCTAAAGGAATTTCCAGTTGATATATCGGTTGTTGTATCGGTTTGTGATGATGGTAAGTCAACTGGAAAATTAAGGAAAGAATTTGATATTCCAGCGGTAGGTGATTTAAGAAGGGTTATAGCAGCTTTATCAGAAACTGAGCCGTTATTTGAAAAATTATTAGAATATCGATTTAATACAACTAGTGATTTAAATGGTCATACGGTTGGTAATTTATTGCTTACTGCACTTTGTAATATAACTGGTAATATTTCTGATGGGATAAAATCTTTATCAAAGGTGCTCAATTTAAAAGGAAAGGTTTTACCACTAACTGAGGATAATATTACTTTAATGGCAAAGATGTCTGATGGAAAAATCGTTGAGGGTGAACATAACATAACTGAATATAATGATAAGATAGAAAATATTTATTATAAAAAAGAACCTGTGATAACACCAAGTGTTTTAACTGAAATAGAAAATGCTGATTTAATTATTCTTAGCATGGGAAGTTTATTTACCAGTGTGATATGTAATTTAATTAGTAAAGATATTTTAAAAGCAATAGATAAATCAAAAGGGAAGATAATGTATGTTTGTAATATGTTTACTCAGCCTGGAGAAACTGATAATTTTACGGTAGGGGATCATGTTAATACTTTAAATGAGTATTTAGGCAAGAAAAAGATTAATACTGTAATTGTAAATAATGGGGTTATATCAAGTGATTTCTTGGAAAAGTATCATAATGAAGAACAAAAAGATCCAGTTGTTATTGATGATGATAATTTAAGAAATGTAAAAGTAATAAAAGATGACTTTTTAATAGTTGATAATAAAACCATTAAGCATGATGCAATTAAATTATCTCTTAAAATATTTGAAGAATTAATAAATAATAGCACTAAATAGTGCTTTTTTTTTGATTTTGTAGTATTATATACATAAACAATTTTTTTAGTGAGGTGATGGTTATGATGAATACTAAAAACTTTTTTAGCAAGCTGGATAAACAGTTTTCTAAAGATTCTCATGATTTTATTGAGCTAATACCTAAGTGTGAAAGATTTTCATCAGATCAAATTGGTATAATTTATAAAGCTTTGTATAAAGCGATGGAACTTCATGAGGGTCAAATGAGAAAAAATGGTGAGCCATACATTAATCATCCTATTGCGGTTGCTAGCATATTAGCAATATACGGATTTGATTATGAGACGATTGTGGGTGCTCTTTTACACGATCTTGTAGAGGATACTGATTATACTTTAGAAGAGTGCAGCCGTGATTTTGGCCCTGTTGTTGCATCTCTTGTAGATGGCGTAACAAAAATAAGGAGTGCTGTTAATACACCAACACATAAAAAGATATTAGATGGTGCAGAAAAAGATATAAGAATAATTGCAATAAAATTAGCGGATAGACTTCACAATATGTATACTTTGTCAGCGTTAAGTTATGATAAAAGAAAAAAAATTGCAACAGAAACAAGGGATTTTTACGTACCAATAACCAAAATACTTGGTATATATCAGCTTAAAGATGAACTTCAAGATTTATGTTTATATCATTTAAGTTTTAGTGAGTTTTGTAAATATCATGATTTTCGTGAAAAATTAAAACAAGAAAATAATGAAAATTTAAAAAAAATAGGTATGCAAACTCAAGAGTTATTAAGTAAGGAAGGCATTGGTATGCAATTTAATCATCGTGTTAAAAACGTCGGTGGTATTTATGAAGCTGTTTTAGCTGGTGAAAAAAAAGAGGCTATAGATGATTTACTTGCTGTAAAAATGATTGTAAATGATCAAGGAAGATTAAAGTGTTATGATGCTTTAGGAGTTGTCCATGACTTATATAAACCAATACCAGATAGTTTTGTAGATCATATTGCGACTCCAAAAAATAATGGTTATCAATCTTTGAATACAAACGTATTATTTAATGATAAGAACATTCAAATAAGAATAAGAAATGAAGAAATGCAAGCGGGGAATGACTTAGGTGTTTTCTCTGATCACAATTTAGAAAAAAACGTAACTGATGAAATGAGAGCAGAGCTAAAGAAATTAAAACCAAAGGTGTGACGTAAATGGACAAAATAAAAAGAAAATACGTAATTTTAATAATATTACTTTTGATGTTTATAGTTCTTAGTATATTAGTTAATCTAGGTAAATTAGATGCGTTAGATTTAGCGGTTTATAGTTTTGTAGCTAATTTTAAATGTGAGTTTTTAACACGGTTTTTATACTCCATAACAAAACTTGCTTCTACCGTTGGAATCATATCTTTATTATTAATTTTTTGTGCGTATTTTATTTTTAAAAAGTATTATTTTAGTATAAAGTATCTTATTATAAACATGTTTTTAGGAACTTCTTTAGTAAAGGTATTAAAAGATATTTTTAAAAGAATAAGACCGTCTTGGAAATGGATTGCGCAAGGAGGTTTTAGCTATCCGTCTGGGCATACTATATCTGCTATGTTACTTTATGGTACACTTATTCTTATAATTAATAAAAAGGTTAGTAGTAAATTTAAAAAACCCCTTATTGCTTTATGTGTACTTATGATTATTTTAACTGGTCTTAGCAGGATATATTTTGGAGTACATTTCTTTACCGATGTCTTAGCAAGTATAATCTTAGGTACGATAATACTTTTAATAGCAAGTTTGTTCATGAATAAGGAGTTTAGTAATGATAAAAATAAAAATCGAAAAAGCATTTAAGCTAAATGATACGGTAACTTGTGGTCAAATTTTTAGGTTTTTTAAGCAAGCGGACGAAAGCTTTGATATCATTTTAAAAGATCGAGTAATAAACGTGTATATGGATGATGATTTCTTATGCGTAAGTTCAAATGAAGAAAATGATTTAGAAGCGGTAGTAAAAAATTACTTTGATTTAGATAATGATTACGAAATGATGAATGATTTTTTAATTAATCAAGACCATAAGTTAATAGATGCAATCTCGTTTTCAAAAGGGCTTACAATGATAAGACAAGATCCTTTTGAAACGGTTATTGAATACATGATATCCGCGAATAATGGTGTTCCTCAAATTTCAGTGGCACTTAATAATATTGCTGAAAAATATGGTAAAAAAGTTATTTTTAACAACAAAGAATACCATCTTTTTCCGACGTTTAAAGATTTAAAAGAACTAACTCAAGATGATTATAGAAATTGCAAGGTTGGTTTTAGAGATAAATATTTAAAGGAAATAGTTGATAAACTAAACAATGGGGAAATTAATTTAGATGAGTTTTATTTACTTAACACGAAAGATGCTTTAGATAAGTTAATGGAAAACAAAGGAATTGGTCCTAAAGTTGCTTCTTGTATTCTTTTGTTTGCATATCAAAAATATGATGTGTTTCCAATTGATACTTGGGTAAAAAAAATAATGAAAAACGACTATAAGATAGAAGGGGAAAAGAAAATAAAAGATTTTGCTGTTAAAACTTATGGAAAGTACAGTGCTATAGCAATACAATATTTATTTAACTACAGTAGAAATAAAGGTAAGAAAAATTAAATTTTTTCTTATTTTTTTTAAAATTATAGGGGAAAAATAAAAGAAATGGAGAATTATAAATATGGGAGGTGTCAAATGGAATAAAAAAATAGGAAATATAAAAATGGAACAAATAAGAAAAAAGTAAACAAAGAATAAATATGTGTCTAATTTACCAAGCTTAAATTTACATCTTAAAATTTACGTGTTATAATTATTTATGATAGTGGGGTGTAAAAGTTATGGCAAAGAAGAAAAGTTCATCTAAGTCAAAAAAGAAAATTCCTGTTGAAATATTTGGAATTTTATATATAGTTTTAACCATTTTAGGTCTTTTAAGATCTGGGTTTATAGGTAGAATGGTTAGTAATTTCGGAATCTTTTTATTTGGAGCTTTTTATAATTGGGGTTTAGTTTATTTTTTAATAGTCGGTGGCTACGTTTTAATATTTAGGGAAAAACCAAAATTATTTACTAAAAAATTAATAGGTTTTTACTTGCTAGCAATAGCAGTTTTATCAATGGCACACGTAAAATACATAATGTATGATACAAACATAGGTTCAGCGGTTTTTCAAGATACGATAGCAAATATAGTTTCTGGTTTTAATGATGTTAATTTTATTGAGGGCGGTGGAATATTAGGTGCTACTTTTTCGTACTTATTTGTCTTAGCTTTTGATATTTTAGGTTCTAAAATAATATGTTGGGTATTAGTATTATTTGGTGCTATGCTAATATTTAATATATCGTTTGCAACTTTTTTAAGAAAAATAATCTTGTTTTTCATTCCAAAAAAATGGCTTAATAAAGATGAAGATGATGAAGAGGAAGAAGAGGAAGATGCTGATGAGACCGCCGAGGAGGAAAATGATAAGAGAGTTGTAATATCTAGTGTAAATGATCTTACTCATGCAACAATAGAAGAACAAAAGCAAGATGAACAAGAAGTTACAAATGGAGAATATAAATTACCACCGATGTCCTTGCTGTCTGTTCCTAAAAAAGTAAATACTAAAGCTAATGAGGAATCAGTTTCTTCTAACATTAAATTGCTTGAACAAGTATTAAATGATTTTGATGTTCATGGTCGTGTTGTTGCCGCTCATGTTGGACCTACTGTTACGCAGTATGAACTTGAGGTAAAATCCGGTACTAAAGTTAATAAAATTCTTAGTTTAAATAAAGAAATTGCGCTTGCTTTAGCTGCCAAAGATGTTAGAATTCAAGCACCTATTCCTGGCAAATCAACGATCGGTATAGATATTCCAAACAAGATAACAACACCAGTTTCACTAAGAGAGGTTTTGCAAGCCATTCCAAAAGAAAAACAAGACAGTAAACTTCTTGCTGTATTAGGTAAAGATATAATGGGTAATCCAAGATGGATGGAAATTAATAAAACGCCGCATCTTTTAATCGCTGGTGCAACTGGATCTGGTAAGTCAGTTTGTGTAAATTCTGTTATTACAACCATTTTGATGAGATCAAAACCTGATGAAGTAAAGCTTGTAATGATTGATCCTAAAAAAGTTGAACTTTCAATGTATAATGGAGCGCCTCACTTACTTGCACCAGTTGTAAATGATCCTAAAAAGGCTTCTATAGTACTTAAAAAAATAGTTGAGGAAATGGAACATCGTTATGATTTACTAAGTGAAGCAAACGCTAAAAACATTGAGGGTTATAATAATTTAATGCAAAAAAAGATAGAAAAAGGAGAAGAAAACGTAAAAAAACTTCCTTACATAGTTGTTTTAATTGACGAGCTTGCTGATTTAATGCTTGTTGCGGCAAAGGAAGTTGAGGATTCTATAATGCGTATTACTCAAATGGCTAGAGCAGCTGGAATTCATTTGATCGTGGCAACTCAAAGACCATCAACGGACGTTATAACAGGCGTTGTAAAAGCAAATATCCCGTCTAGAATAGCATTTACCGTATCATCTTCAATTGATTCAAGAACTATTCTTGATATGACAGGTGCTGAAAAATTAATTGGTAAAGGTGATATGTTATTTCTTCCGATGGGTGAGTCTATTCCAACTAGGATTCAGGGTTCTTTTGTATCAGAAGAAGAAGTGCAAAAAATAGTTGATTTTACGATAAAACAACAAAAAGCAAGGTATGATGAGACGTTTACTAACATCACTGATAAATCACTTGGCACGTCAAATTATAATTCTAAAGATGATCAATATGATGATCCTTTATATAATGAGATCGTAGATTTCGTAATAAAAAGTGGAAAGACCTCTGCATCACTACTTCAAAGAAAGTATCGCTTAGGATATAATAGAGCTGCTAGAATGATTGATTTATTAGAAGAAAGAGGAATAGTAGGGCCTCCTAACGGTTCTAAACCAAGAGAAGTACTAGTTAAATACGAAGAACAAAACGATGAGGAAGATGCCGAATAATTAAATAAATCAAGGATTAATGATGATCCTTTTCATCTAGATTCTTGATTTTATTATAATGTATGTGATTATAACCATAATAAAAAAGGAGGATAAAAATGAAGATAATTAATAAGAACATAAATAATATTGATGTTACTTATATTAAAACAAATAAATTTAAAAGTATTTATGGAAGTTTGATTTTTAAAAGTTTAGTAACTAAAGAAAAAATGACTTATGGACCACTTTTAAGAAACGTATTAATGGAAAGTACAAAAAAATATAACACGAATGAAAAACTAAACATTAACACTTTAGAAAATTACGATGCATATTATTCTGCTGAAAACTCAAGAATTGGTAATTATTATTTTAACAGATTTAATTTTTCTACTTTGGAGGATAAATATACTAAAGAAGGTAATTTAAAAAACGTAATAGATACGTTTTGTGAAATATTGTTTAATCCGAATGCAGATGATGATGGTTTTGATGATGAAAGTTTTAAGATAAATTATGAAAGATTAAAACTATTTTTAGAAAAAAGAAGAGAAAATCAAAGGTCTTATGCAGAAGAAAGAGTACTTAAAAACCTAGAAGAAAAAATGCCTTATACTTTTGATAAAGATATGGATGTTTTAAATAGAATAACTAAAAAATCTTTATATGATTACTATAAGGATATGATTAATAACTCAAACGTAAGTTTAATCATTGTTGGTAACACGCCAGATGATGATTTATTTAATGTTATAACAGATAAAATTAAACATAATAAAAAGTTTAATGAACAATTATATATTAGTAATGATGATTTAAATACGGATTATAAAGATATTAAAGAAGTAGGTTATGGGACTCAAAACGTTTTATACTTAGTTTGTTATTTAAAGAAGATGAATAGCTATGAACTTAATTATGTAATGCCACTTTATCGTATAATTCTCGGTGGATCAGGAAATTCTAGGTTATTTGATACCGTAAGAGAAAAAAACTCACTTGCGTATTATTGTTTTGCAAGATTAGAAAAAGATGATAACTTACTTGAAATAATTACTGGTATAGAAAAAGAAAATTATCAAAAAGCACTAAAAATAATAAAAGAAGAGCTAAAAAAGATGGATAAAATAACTAAAGAAGAGTTATCCGTTGCAAAAAAAGAACTTGTATCATCACTTTTAGAATCTAGGGATTACATAGAAAATTTAGCATCGAGATATCATATTGAAGTTACGTATGATTTACCAAATATAGATGAGTTTGTTAAAAAAATAAATGAAGTAACTAAAGAAGAAATAGAAAAAATAAATAAAAAAATCATATTAAAGTTAAGTTATTTTCTAAAGGAAGGTGAAAAAGATGGAAGAGATTAAAGTTGGAAAATTAGATGAAGTAATATACCATGAAACCTTAGAAAACAAACTTAACGTCTATTTATATAAAAAAGCGGGTTTTAATAAGAAAAGTGCTTATTTTGTTACAAAGTATGGTTCATCATACAATGATTTTAGACCGATTGGAAAAAATGAAATAAAGTCATTTCCACTTGGTATTGCGCATTTTTTAGAACATAAATTATTTGAAAGCAGTGACGATGAGAATACTTTTACTAAGTTCGAAAAATATGGTGCAAGCGTTAATGCATATACTTCAAGAAGTGAAACATGTTATTATTTTACCTGTTTTGATTATTTTAATGAGTGCTTAAACCTTTTATTAGATTTTGTTGGAAATCCTTATTTTACTGATGAAAACGTAGAAAAAGAAAAGGGTATAATAGAACAAGAAATTAATATGACTAACGACAGTGTATCAAGATTTATATATGATAAATGTTTTTATAATACTCTTTTTTATGATAATAATAAATATAGTGTTATAGGGGATGTTAAAAACGTAAGGAAAATAACAAAAGAAGATTTATATGAATGTTATAATACGTTTTACCATCCATCTAACATGACTTTGTTTATAGCAGGGGATATTGATGTAGAAAAAACCTTAGAGTTAATCAAAAATAATCAAAGTAAAAGAAAGTATAAAAATCAAGATGAAATACTTATAAAAGAATTTAACGAGCCCAAAGAAGTTTACAAAGCGTATGAAAAGTGTTTTAAAAACGTATCAATGCCAAAGATAAGTGTGTGTTATAAATTTGTATTTCCAAAAGCTGAAGGTTATGATTTATTATCTAATTTAATGATTTTTTCGATGATTTTAGACATTAAGTTTTCTTCTACTTCGTCTTTTTCTAAGTATTTAAGAGATAAAAAAATCATAAAATCTGATTTATCAATGAATTATTCTAATTTTTCAAACGTTATTTTACTTATGTTTGAAGCAGATGTTTTAGATGAAAAGATGTTTGTAAAAGAATTAGATAAAAAACTAAAAGAAAAAAACTATGATAGGAAAATGTTTGAGCTTTATAAAAAAGCTTATATTACATCCGTTGTTAAAACTTATGAATCGCCAAGTAAAGTTGCGAATGTTATCCATGGTAACATAATAAATTATAATAAATTTTTACCTGATATATATGATTTTTATAAAAATTATAGTTATGATAAATTTATAAAAGATGTAAATAAACTTGATTTTAGTAATAAGTCAGTTATTTATGTTACTAATAATAAGGAGAATAAAGATGCTTAAGGTTGATGGTGTAACTAAGTATTATGATGATTTTAAAGCTGTTGATGATTTATCTTTTGAAGTAAAAGAAAAAGAAATATTTGGTCTTTTAGGTGTTAATGGGGCGGGTAAAACAACGACTTTTAGAATGATTATGAACTTAATTAGCCCAAGTGAAGGAAAAATTACTTATAATGGTAAAAAAATAGATTATAACATAACTGATAAGATAGGTTTTTTAACTGAAGAAAGAAGTTTATTAACCAAACTTACCGTAAAAGAACAAATGCTTTTTTATGGTGCTTTAAAATCGCTTGATGATGAAACCATTTTAAAAAGATTAGACAAACTGTTAGAAAGATTTGAAATAAAGGAATATAAAGATAGAAAAATAAATACGCTATCAAAGGGTAACCAACAAAAAGTTCAGTTTATATCGGCGATTATAAATGAACCTAAATTATTAATATTAGATGAACCATTTTCAGGATTAGATCCAATTAACATAGAACTTTTTAAAAGTGTTATATTAGAGCTTAAAGAAAAAGGTACGTCAATTATATTTTCCTCTCACAGAATGGATCACGTAGAGTTTTTTTGTGAAAAACTAGTTATTTTAGTAAAAGGTAAAGCGGTTTTAGAAGGTTATTTAAAAGATATTAAAAAGGATTATAAAAAGAAAAAGGTTATTATTGAAGGTAGTGGTTTAAAGATAAGTGAATTAAAACAAATAAAAGGTGTTTTAAGTGCTATTAAAACTGCATCACACTACGAAGTTACGATAGAAAATGAAAGCTATTATAAAAACGTTTTTAATTATTTAAAAACAAAAGATAACATAACCAAGTTCTTAATTCAAGAGCCTTCTTTAGAAGAAATATTCGTAAGTAAAGTAGGTGATGTATATGGAAAATAAATTCAGGTTCTTAACTAAATATAGTTTGTTAAAAAAATTTAAAAATAAATGGTTTTTTGTCGCTAATATAATTCTTTTAATAGTATTAGTTGGTCTTGTTAATATAGATTCTATAGTTAGTTTTTTTGGTGGTGATTTCAGTGATGACCTTGAAATATTAATCGTGGATAACGTAGGTTATTATGATGAGGTTGAAACTAGCTTACTTAACGTTAAAGATTATTTAACAGATTCAACTTTAAGTATATCAAAACAAGAAAATGAAGAAGATGCTAAAGAAAAAATAGATGGTACGAATGATATTTTGCTTATCTTAAACGTTGATTTAGATAACGTGTTTAAAGTTACGTTTATAACTGATTCTTACGTTGATCAAATAACATACCAAGCTATTATAACGTCGTTAAATAGTGTTAAACAAAGTATAGCTTTAGACTCTTCTAATATTGATAAAGAAGAACTGGCTAAGATATCTTCAGAAATAGAAGTTGAAAGAACGTTTTTAAATGAAGATAAAACGCAAGATGAGGAACAATCAAAAACATTACTATCTATTTTATCCATGATAATCGTACTTCCTTGCTTTGTTTTGATTGTGTTTTTAGTACAAATGATTGGTGCCGAAATAAATGAAGAAAAATCAAGCCATGGTATGGAAATAATAATCGGTAACGTATCCGCTAAAGTACATTTTTTCTCTAAGATTATTGCAAGTAACATCTTTGTTTTACTTCAAGGATTTTTACTTATCATTTATTCTGGTGTTGGTCTTTTAATAAGAAAACTTACGACCGCATCTTCATCTTCACTAATTCAAAGTACTTTATCTGAATTTGAGTTAGATGGTGTTTTAGATACGATGTTAAACTCAGGCATATTAAATAAATTAGGATACATAATTCCATTGGTAGTAATTTTACTTGTATTAAGTTTCTTGGCATATTCACTTTTAGCAGGGATACTTGCGTCTATTACAACTAACATGGAAAACTTCCAGCAACTACAAACCCCGATTTTGACAATAAGTGTGATTGGTTATTATTTAATATTTTTATCAGCGTTGTTTCCAGGAGCTTTATTCATGAAGATAGCAGCATGTGTTCCGCTTATTTCGATATCACTAGCACCAAGTCTTTTATTATCAGGTGAAATAGGGGTTAGTGTTGTTATAATATCAATCGTTTTATTAGCTTTATTTGATTATTTATTAATTAAATATGGACTTAAAATATATAAGGTAGGAATACTTAATTATTCAGAGTCTAATCTTTGGAAGAAAATGTTTAAAGCTATTAAAGAAAAGTAGGTGATATTATGAAAATCTTAGCAATTGGTGATATTGTTGGTGAAAATGCTATTAAAATGTTAGAAAATAAATTGCAAAATTTAAAAACGAAGTATAATATTGACTTTGTAATTGCAAATGGTGAGAATGTTGCAAATGCAAGAGGAATAAATAAAGAGTTATTTTATAGAATTATTAATTCAGGAGTAGATGCTGTAACCATGGGTAATCATACTTACTCAAACAATGGAATTTATGACATATCAGATGAAAGATTAATTGTTCCTATAAATTATGATAATACTACTTTTTATAATGGCTTTAGAATATTTGATTTAAAAGGACAAAAAATATTTGTTTCAAATGTTTTAGGGAAAAATTTAGGTGGTAATTTTAATGGCTTTAAACAAATTGAAAAAGCTTTATCTGATATAAATGATGATATTAAAATTAGAATAGTTGATTACCATGGTGAATACTGCAATGAAAAAGGAGCTTTTGCTTATTATTTTAAAGATAAATTATCTGTAGTTTATGGAACTCATACTCATGTTCAAACGGCAGATGATAAGATATTATATAACAAATTAGGTTTTATAACAGATATAGGTATGTGTGGACCTATTAACTCAACCATCGGATATGATTTAGATTTTGAAAGTAAAAGATATTTAGAAGAATTAAATGATGACTCAAAATTATCTAGTGATATTAATTGCCAATTTAATGGTTGTATTTTTGAAGTTGATTCAAAAACAGGAAAAACAATAGATATAAAAAGATTAAATATATGTAATGCTTAAGATGAAAAGACTATTGAAAATTGGTTTAGATTTTATCCTGTTACCTTTTATGCTTTTGCTTAAGTAGAAAAAATAAACTAGACACTTTAAAGTGTTTTTTTATTAA
>CAYSJY010000020.1:0-17632 GCA_964431705.1 uncultured Muribaculaceae bacterium
AGGAAGTAAAACAATGAAAAAGCAAAGATTAACTATTGAAGATAGAATTTTAATTGAAGAATTATTAAGACAAAATTATAAATTAAAAGAAAAAATGGTTTATGTAATAAACTTACTAAAGAGCAAAAAACTGACTTAATTAAAAAGTATATTGAATCTATAGAAATAGAAAAAATCAAAGATGAAATTGTAATTATTAACAAGAAAGAACTTGCTAATATTGGTTATATGTTTAGAAGTGATTGTTTTGATATGATCGTTAAAATAAATGATTGGAATGTTATTCTATCTAACGAAAAAACTAAAGAAGATATTGAAAAATATATTTCATCATTAAGTAAGTTTTATAAAATGCAGCCTATTACTATTGAAAAAGATAAACTTGATATTGATAGTTTATCAAATAAATCACTTTTACAAATTATACCTAATAAAAAGACAAATAAATTTGATAAAGAAAAATATACTTTATTGCAGACAGATATCTAAAATAAAGAGATTTTATGTCATAATATCCTGGTTGCTGAAATAAATCCAGAATATATGGATGGCATAAAATTTTGTGAACATTATGATATTGATATTAAAAAGGGTGTTAATTGCTTAATATGTGAATGTAAAAGAGAAGAAAATAAAAGCTATGTTGCTTTATTGGTTCCTACCGGATATAAATACAATATGTCATTAACTGTGAGAAAATATACAAAATCTAGAATGGTATCAGTAGCTCCTTTAGAATATGTTTTAGAACAAACTCAAATGGAATATGGGAACATTAATCCTATTGGGTTACCAGAAGAATGGAAAATATTTATTGACCCTAAAGTTTTAGAAGTCGATAAAATTATTTGTGGTAGTGGATTACAAAAATCAAAACTTTTATTACCAAGTAATTATTTATTAAAGTTAAATAATGTAGAAATTTTGGAAAATTTAGCTAAAGAATAAGAATATATAAAGAAAGAAAAAAGTAGATATTGGAAAAGAAATGGTTGAAAATAAGGCTGGAGGTGTAGCCATATTAAGATTAGAGAATGGTGAATATTTAATTTCTATATGGGATGAAGAGAAAAACTCTAGTGCGTATTTATGTGCAAAAAATTGGACTGTAACAATCGCAGTCCTTTAAAATTACAACTCTTAAAAGTATGTGGAAAAATTAAACTTTATGTCCTAGCCAGCATAGAATTTGTACTCCCGTATAAATTCTATTATGGGAAATTCCCATACCCTTTAAATAATAGATAAATTTGAATAAAGCCTTTATAGATTATTTTTTATTTCAGGAAATAACTCATACAAGTTATAGCCTAATAAATTATCAAAATATTCTTTTAATTTGTATGTTTCCTTAATATGATATTGTGTATTTGAATATGCACCTCTCCTAATCATAATATCAATTAGTCGTTTATCAACTGTATATACTTTACTATCTTGTGGACACATTAAATCACATAAATTTATAATTTTCTCTTCAATAGAATATTTGTGTTGTTTAATAAAATTAGTTAAAAATGTATTGGCATTAAGATCTGGTACACCACCTGCAGTACAAATGATATCATTATTCAAATATGAATGAGTTAGACATATATTGCAGTAGTCTTCATCATATCCTTTTTCTTTAAGCAATTCATAACCTCTTATAACATGACCATGTGATTCGCCATTATATTTACCTATATCATGAAGATATCCAAGGGTAATTGTTTTATCAATGTCAACATTAATACCTTTATCAACTAATGCTTTTGCGATTCTTCCAGCACTATCTCCAACATTAATGCTATGTTTAATCCATCCATCATCTTTTGTATTAATTCTTTCTTTTTCCAAAAGTTCTTTTGCTTCTTTACTTGTTAGTTTCATTTACTTATCACCTAACTTTCTAAATAAATCATTATAAACTTTATCTACATCAATATGATTTATCATTGTTACTTTATGATTATTGGTAGTTAGTTCATAAGATGTGTCATCTTTAATATTAGGACAACTAATTTGTTTACTTGTAAACCAATTTCTATTTATCATATATGCAATTACTGATATATCCCAAATAACTCGTCTCTCTTGTATTCCGTGATACCCATCATTATAAAATCTATCTATTAAATAATTGCATAATTTACTTTTATCTTTTAAGTAATGATTTAATTCATAAATTGATGTTCTTAAATTAGAAGCAACATTTTTACAAGGTATTATTGTTAATTTTACTTTTGACTCAAACACTATTCTTACTGCATTAACATCTTGTCTGAAATTGAATTCTAGATTATTATCTTGTAATAAACTATGACCTCCTAACCATATTACTTCTATTTTATCAATTATTTTAGGTTCTTTTTTTATTGCTAAAGCTACATTAGTAATTGCACCTATTGCCATAATATAAGTTTTATTATTTTTAAGTGATATCTCAATTATTTTATTAACTGCGTCATTATCTTCTTCATATCCATTACATACATAACCTTCTGAACCTTTAAACACTTTTTGTATTGTATCAAAGTTTAACCAATTACATATTTTCAATATTTCATTATAACTTTTTTCTTGTCCACTTATTACTGTTTCATTTTTTTCTTTATGAGAATAAGGGGCAACAGTTATTGCTTCAATATTAAATATATCTTGGCTTTTAATCATATAAGCAAGTGCAAATTGGTCATCACATTCATTGTATGTATCGGTATCTAAAATTACATTTATTCTTTCTTTTTTATAATTATTTACATAGTTAAAGATTTCTTTCCAATTATTTACCCTTGTAAATCTTGTTTCACTCTTATTGTATTCTGTATTAAATAATAATGATTTGATACCATTTTCAGAACATTTAAGACACACATTAATTGAATCATCAATCATAATGTCAATATCATTTTCGATACAGATATCTGCCTTTTCTTGAGGATTATAAGCATTAGTCAAAATAAGTTTATCATATTCAATACTATATTTCTTTAGCCATTTAATCGTTATATTATATGGGTCAGAATATTCTCCATTATCTCTGCCACTGATAATATATATTTTTTTTCCATTCTCTCTCAATTTTTTGATATATCTAGAACAATCCTTAATTGGTTCGAATAAATATGCTAATCTTTCAATATTCTCCTTATAATATTGCTTTTCTTCATCTTCTGACCAATCAAACATTTTTCTTATATAAACATTATTATTAATAATCCCGTTATTTCTTAGTGCTTTATCATGTTTTATATAATCATTTAATAATACTTCATTGAAGTTAGATAAAACATTATCAATATCTATACCTATATTCATTGTTACCTCCTGTAATTTTTCTAGTAAAATTATACTATAAATACTGGAAATTTCATATACTCCCATTGAAATTTAATGACAATTCATATATAATAATTTTAGAAAGGGAACAGAGTTCGTAACTTGTATGTGATTTGCTCCAAAAGATAAAATCGTCGCACTTTATGCGACGTTTATTTTTTATATAAATAAGTAAGAAACGGGTTTATAATTTCATCACATGAAGAACATATTTTAATGTTAAATTTTAATTATGTATAAAAAAATATGTTAAAATAATATATAGGTGATGAACATTGAATATCTATAAAAGTTTAAATGAAATAACTAAATATATCGATGATAATTTAGAAGAAGAAATTAATTATGAAATATTAGCAAAATTTTTAGGAGTTAATGTTTATACTATGCAAAGGTTATTTACCATGATTGCAGGTATTTCCTTATCAGAATACATTAGAAAAAGAAGATTATCTAATGCTGGATTTGATTTATATGAAGGAAATTTAAAAATAATTGATATAGCAGTTAAATATCAATATGACAATGCTACATCATTTTCTAGGGCTTTTGAAAAATTTCATGGTATTAAACCCAGTCTTGTAAATAAAGAAACAAAACTTAAAAACTTTCCAAGAATAGTTTTTAATGAAGATATTAATGTTACTACTGAACTTGATTATGAAATAATAACGCTTGAGGAAATGAATTTATATGGTGTAAGTATTAAAACTAACAACGAAAAAATTGGAAATGATGCTCCATTACTATTCAAAAAAACAGAAAACAAATATATAGATAAATATGGCAAAATAAAATATGGAATGATTACTTATGATATGGAGCGAGTTGAAAGTCAAAAATATTATTGTTTATATGATAAAGTAATTGATGAATTAGAGCATATAAAAATACCAAAAAGTAAATGGTTGAGATTTAGAATAAATTCTCAAAATGCTGACGAAATTCAAGAAATATCTCATAAATTTTATAGAGAATTTTTACCATCTTGCAAGTACAATTTAAAGAAATTACCAGAATTAGAATATTATCATGATGATATAACTGATTTTTTAGTTGCTATTTATTAAACTGACAAAAGTGATTGCTAAAAAGTCAGTTTTTTATTTTGTAATTTTGCTATACTTGTATTTGAGGTGACGGATTTATGGGGTTAACGTCAGAAATATATCTAACTAAAAAATTTGTTTCAAAAGATGAATGGTTAGAATTAATTAAAACAATATCAAATTACAACGGAATTTTAAGAAAATGGAAGATAATTATTACTAATGATAAAAATCAAATTAGATACTTTGTTAAAACTAGATGCACTTTACCAGCTACTATAAATAACCTAAATTCTTTTTTATTAAAACAATCAAAAGAAATTAATGTACCAAAATCTAACTATACATTATTTTCTCTACCTAAAATTGGTAGTAGCATAATTGATTTGATTAATTATAGTGAGATTAGAAATAAAGGTACTCTCATATATCTAGAGATTAGTTTTTTAAAACTATATGAGGATAAAATTAAATCAAAGATAACTTATTATTTAACTAAAAATGGAATAATAAAAAAATATAAAGCAATATTAGCTATTCCAACAAGTATATTATCAGCAGATTTTGAGGGAAATAAAAGATACTTTTACAAAAGTTCGCCAAAATATTTAGAAATTAATAAGATATTGCATTTATTAAATAGTGATTCAAATAATTCTCTACTTTCTATTGATACTTTTCCTTACTTACAAGGAAACTTTTATTTAAATCAAAATAATTTTAGCTTCGATAAACATTCTATCGTAATTGGCTCATCTGGTTGTGGGAAATCTAAATTTATAAGTTTATTAGTGGGCAATATTAATAAAAGTGAGAGTTTACGACAAAAATATAAGGTTGTTGTAATTGATCCACACGCTGCACTTGAAAATGATATTGGTGGTATAGGAAAAGTTATTGATTTTAGAAATCCTTTAGATAGTATAGATTTATTTATAAATAACAATGATGATATTGTTGCATCTACTGAACTCTTACTAGATTTATTGAAATCACTGATCGCTGACCAATATAATTCAAAATTGGAAAGAGTTTTAAGACACTCTATACATTTATTACTTACTGATGAATCGTTTAACTTTAGAAATTTAAGAAAACTTATTTTAGATTTAGAGTATAGAAATGACTTAATAAAGAAATTAAAATATAATTTACCAATAAGTGTAATTGACTTCTTCTTATCAGACTTTAACGATTTAAAAACTAAATCTTATGGAGAAGCCATATCCCCAATTATTGGTTTTATAGATGAAATGGAAATGATTCCTGTATTGAACTCCAAGCAAAATAGTGAAAATTTAAAAAATACTATACACGATAATTTCTTAACTTTATTCTCACTAGATAGAACGAAACTTGGAGATAAAGTTACTAAAACTATAGCAGGATTAATAATGCAACAATTATTAACTATAATCCAAAAACAAGAAATAAATAAACATATTATATTTATAATAGATGAAGTTGCAGTTGTTGAAAATCCTATTTTAGCGAGGTTTCTATCAGAAGCACGAAAATATAACTTATCTTTAATATTAGCAGGTCAATATTTTAACCAAATATCTAATGAACTAAAGAATTCTATATTCGCTAATGTTATCAATTATTTTATTTTTAGAGTTTCAAAATTAGATGCTACAACACTTGTTGATAATTTTAATATGAAAATACCTTTAGATGATTCGAAAGAAAGAAAAATCAAATTATTAACTGAACTAAATAATAGAGAATGTATTGTTAGAATAGACTCTAATGGAATATTATTACCAGCATTTAAAGGAACTACACTAGATTATACAAGTATTCCAAGAATTAAGAGAACTATTGTTGATGAAAATAATAATATAAATCATAATAATTCTAAAAATTCAAAATCAAATTTTAGTTTAAATAGTAATGTAAGTTTAAAAGATATATTAATATCTAATTCTTCGAGTAGAAAGGTTGTGGAAAAATGAATGATGCTAAAGCATTAGAAATTATTAATAAAATATTTAAAAGTGTATTTGATAAAGATAATAGTTATTCTCTAGATGTATTATTAGAAAAGTTTGCATTTGATATTAAGTTACCAAAACAAGTAAATGACTCAACTACAAATGAAATAACTTGGGCAGATTCAATTAATAGTGGTAAATTCATAACCAATAAAAATATGGAAAAAAAAGATGGAACTGAAGGTTGGATGCTTCCTAAAAGAGAAATAAATAACTTACAAGAATTAATTGATATATGGAATACAATCAATCTAACTACAACTGAAAGAGTTTATGATTCTATTAATGTAGCAAAAAGTGATACCATTTATAGATGTGAAAATGTTTATAGAAGTACAGATTGTAGTGATTCGAAAAATATGATTTATTGTGATTCTTGTGGAAATAGTGAATTTCTACTTGCATCTCAAAGGTCTGGAACTTGTAATTTTTGTATAAGAACCGATGACTCAAAAGATTGTAGTAATAGTTATAATGTTATTTGTTCCAATAAAGTAAGTAATTCTTTATTTATTCAAGATTGTTTTGACTTATATGAGTGTATGTTTTGTTCACATATAGCGTCAAAAAGATTTTGTATAGCAAATATGCAGTTTGAAGAACAAGAATATTATGAAATTAAAAAAGCGATTATTGAATGGATACTAAATTCTTAACAAATAACAACACAGCTCTTATTTTTTAAAAGTAAATTTTATATAATTTATTTAGTTGATTTAATCAATCTTGGGAGTATAAATTTTCGAATATAAGTAAAGTTATCGCTCCAATGTGATAGTTACTGAGTTTTCTTTTTATAAATGTCCTATATCACTCGTTGATATGGGATTTTTTCATGTTTGAAAGGAGGATTAACTAATGGAAATTATTTGCTTATCTTGTAAGAACACTTATTATATGTTAAAATATAACATATAATAAAAGACATGGTGAATAATATGAATGAAATAGATCAAAAAAGTTTAGATAATGCAAAAAATTTATTTTCAAGTGGAGATATTAATAAAATTGAAATCGGCACTACAAAAGGGTTACAACAAATTCATAAATATTTATTTGATGGCTTATATGACTTTGCTGGAAAAATCAGGAAAGAAAATATCTCTAAAGGAAATTTTAGATTCGGAAATCCATTATATTTAAAAGAGATGCTTAAAAAAATTGAAACAATGAAAGAAACTAATTTAAACGAAATTATAGATAAATATGTAGAAATGAATATTGCTCATCCCTTTTTAGAAGGTAATGGTCGTAGCACAAGAATATGGTTAGATTTAATACTAAAAAAGAATTTAAACAAAATTGTCAATTGGAAAAATATAGATAAAAAACTGTATTTACAGGCAATGGAAAGAAGTCCTGTTAATACTCTTGAAATTAAGACTTTAATTGAAAATAATTTAACTGATGATTTTAGTTTAAATAGTTATTTTAAAGGACTAGATGCCTCATATTACTATGAAACCAATGATTAAAAATTGATAAGGCACTATTTACACTACTCCATTTAAAAACAACTTACGAACTGTTAGGGGTTCGTAAGTTTTTATTTTGTATAAATGATAATGTTGTTTTTCTAGGAATGAGGATATTTTTATGATTTAAAAACTTTCTTACATTAAATTTTAAGTCCTAAATAACACTAAATTTGTATTTCCATATAAATTCTATTATGATATTTTTCTATACCATTAGTCTTTTAATGACTTAATAATTAAGTAACAATATATTGGAGCAAATAATGTAACCACTGCTAATAATATTTTAAAATAAATAATATTCATTGTAAAAGATACAATGAGCATTAAAATGTATCCAATTATTCTTCCCAACCCTATAGATATTGAAGTATAACCAATGTACTCTTCTCGATATTTTTCTACTCCACATTCCTTAACTAAGTCACCTTTTCTAGTATTATAAACCACATCAAAAATACAAAAAGTAATAATATAGCAAAAATTATAAATTATTAAGGTAGTTTTATTGATGTCAATTAATAGCCCTACGACGCCAATTACTACAATAAAAGAACATAATGACAATATAAATTTTGCGTTTTTCATATTATAATACCTATTATATAACATTAATGATATCATAGAGCATATCGAAAAAATTGTAGTTAAAACGCCTAAATTAAATGATGTTTTAAACGTCATAATGGTTATAATAATTATCAAAGTACTAATCGAACTTTCTACAATGCCATATGCTATAGCTGATAAATTATATTTTTGTATTTTTGTTAACTTTTTTTCTTTAATATATTTTATAAATTGTTTAAAATTATATTTTTCTTTATTATTATTTCTTATATCATTTTTAATAAATAAAGTTATAATTATTTGAATAATAGAAAGCATAAAAACATATATTGCAATTTTAGTAAATGAATATAACTCTATAGAAGTTCCTAAAATTATAGGAGAAACTATGTTTGCAATTTTTACCAATATCTTTTTAATGGACATATATTTTTTTCTATTATGATTATTTGTAACATCTATATATATAAGTTCATGGGCACACCAATACAGTATCTCTGAGAATGCATATATTATTGCAATTAAAATATAGTTAGAAGCAATCTTATCAGATAATACTACTATAAGTAAAATAAATAAAGCTCTTGATATTATTCCTAATGACATTATATGTTTACTTTTAGTTGGAATTTGTTTAATTATCTTTCCTATAAATACACTACCAATACTACGCAAAAGGTATATTATTATGTAGTATATTGCTATTGTAGTTATATTTTCATTCGTTATTTTTAAAAAATATGCTACTAAAAATGTTTCAATAAAGACTGCTGTTAACGCATATATTAAATCACTTGTAATTAATAATTTTGCATTTTTACCAATTTTTTTCTTCATTATTACTCCTCTTAATATATTCTATATTATATACTAAATAGGATATTTTTACTATACTATTTTATAATTATCATTGATGTGAGATATAAAAGTCATTAAAAATATTAATTGAAATAAAAATATATACTAAAGTACTTATTATTTTTTTCTATATTAATGTTTCCACATCAATTGTATTTAAAATTTTGTATAATTAGGCTATCAAAGTAAGTCACATTGTATTTGAAAAATAACAAATTTTAAAAGGAGATTATTTAAAAATGGATAATTATATATGTAAAATAGCAACGATTGATGAAATGAATATGAAGGATTATGAAATTTCAAAAGCAACAAAAGATAAAAATAACTGAATTATATGGAAATAAAAAATTATGAAGATGGTAAAATTATTCATTATTATGGAATCTTAACGGTCAAATAATATGTGAAGCTACAGCAACATTAACTAGCGATATTGTTTAAAATAGTGATAAATTAGTAAGTGACACAACCGCCTATTTAACAGCTTTTAGAACAAATAAAGAATACGAAGGAAAAGGTTATTTTTCTAAATTATATAAATATATGGAAAAAGATTTAAAAAACGGAGGATATACTTTATTGACATTATAGGTTGAACCAAATGAAGTTAGAAATTATAAAATATATTATCATTATGGATTTAGTAAATTTATAAAAAGTGGTGTAGAAGTATATCCAGATGAAACACAAATTAATGTAAACTACTATGGAAAAAAATTAAAATTATTACTCATACAATACAATTAATGAGAAAGATTAGAACTAAACAAAAAAAGACTCTATTTCATAAATATTGAACGTGGTATATTATTAATAGCAAAGGAAGATTATATGTACTCTTTCGTTATTGGAAAAAAGTTGTAGATAACTAAGATACTCGCCCATAGTAAAATACACTTGAACTTTTTAGTTCAAGTTTTTCTATAAGTTAATATTTAGAATTTATTTTTTATTATAAAAAAGTAAACCTAGACACTAGATTTACTTTATAAAAATAACTTTTATAACTATTTATTATTGTTTTCATCAGTCGTAATATCAAAAGAATTATTCTCCCCATCAACGGTACAAGAAAATGTTCCATCCTCATTTTTTATACAACTAGCATTTTTATTTTCTCCATCCACGCTAAAATTAATTTTAAAAATATCTTTTACAGTATTACTAATAGCATTGTTAGTTAAGGCATCAACCGTTAAAGTACCCATACATAATGTAATGGCCCCTAAAAAAACAAAAGTAATTTTCTTAATATTATTTTTTTTCAATTTCTTTTCCTCCTTATAGTTTTCAAAACCAATAATTTGATTAGTCATGTTTTTTATATGTTCAGTATCAATTTTACTCATTTAAATCACCTCTTAATTTCTTTCTTATCCTATGAAGTTTAACTTTAACTAAACTTACTTTCATATTTAACTTTGATGATATTTCCTTTGTTTTATACCCTTTTACGTAATATAAATTAAAAATCATTTGTTCTTCTAAAGATAGTTTTGCTAATTTTTGCCTTACGTAAATTATATAATCAGTATCAAAATTCTTATTATATAAATCATTATCATTTATAATGAAGTCTTTATATTCAAAGTTAGATTTTACTTTTCTTAATTTACTATAAGAACAGTTTTTAGCAATCACACTTAAATACGACTTTAAGTTTTTATCTATATTATTTTGGTTTTTCCACAAAAGATAAAAAACATCTGAAACAATTTCCTCTTTATCTTGGTATGGTAATGAAGTACCAATAATATTATCAACAATTTTAAATACATAGTTGGAATATTCATCAATGATGATGTTTATATTAAAATTAATATTATTGTTCAAATTGATACCCTCCTTTTGAATCGATTCAATATATAGACGTTTATATTAGAAAAAAGGTTACAAAAAATTAGATTATCAAATTAGATAATCTAATTAATAAGCTATATTAAACTAACTCTTCAGTAATAAAATGTTCAAATTCATCTTTTATTATATATATCCATTACCGTATTTAAGTATTCTTTAGTCTAATTATTGTAAAAATTTATATATACACTTTCTTTATTTAAAGTATATATTATTAGAAATTAATCAAAATTTTTCATATGTGTATTTATACTTTAAATATCAAGTTCATACTCATAATCATCAATATATTTATTTAATGGCTTATAAAAGCTAAGCTCTTTTTTAACATATTTAAAACCAAGTTTTTCTAATACCCTAATGGACTTTTTATTTCCTTTAAAAACGTGTGCAACTATTTTTTTATATCCTAGTGATTTTAAGTGATTTGAAATTTCTTTTAATGCTTCTGGAACATATCCGTTACCCCAGTGTTTCGGATGAGTGTTGTATGATATTTCTATTGACTTTTCTTTTGAATTTTCTTTATCAGCCATTATATTTGCTACTGGCTCTTTTGTATTTTTTAAAAACACGTACCAATCAAAAAATTTATCTTTTTCGCATTTTTCATAATACTTCTTTGGATCTTCACCTATAAAGTCAATTGGCTTTTCAAATTTTACCAACTCACTTATGTCTTCAATTTCCGTACACTTTGTTAAATCATATTCGTATATTTTTTTACAGTCGTTAGAATTACCTTTGGCTATTATTAATCTTTCAGTTTCAAGTCTTTTTGTTTCATATTTTTTCATTTTCTAATTCTCCCTTACCATTTTTTGAAACATTATATTAATTTTAAATTAAAAAGAAGTAAAACCTTTAGTTCTACTTCTATTTACCACCGTTTTTCTTTAGGTATTTTAACTTTTCATTTACCATGTATTTTGATAAAGCATCTTCAATTGATGGTAAACTTTTTTTATCTAAACAACCTATGAAAAAATGTTCTTTTACGGTATCTATTTCAACCAAACCAAATAATATATTTGACTTTATTGAAAAGTCATTTAACATATCTGGTGTAATTGATGAATAATCGTACCTTCCTAAATATCTTTTTCTTCCCAAAAGCATTCTTTTATTAGTAAAAACAACAACGGTAGTGAAAAAAGGTTGCATAAAATTAGAATTTTTTTGCCCAGCAAAACTATACAAGACAACCTCATCATCATTTATATGTTCCTCAACTACGTTAGCGTGTTTTTTTACTCTCCATGCGATAGTTGCAGGATACTTTTTTAAAAAACCATTAACGCTTTTATAAACAGCGTTTCCCATGATTATTCACCAAAACCATTATCAATAAAGAAAGTCTCTATTGTATCTAGTTCTACGTATCCTTGGTTTACGTCTACTACCTCACCATTTTGAACTATTAATGTAAGTGGTGTTCCCCATGAATTTTCACTTAAATAATCAAGTGATGCGTTAAACGTTGTCCAGTCATCTTCTGAGAAATTATCCGTATCAATGTAGTAAATAGTAAGTCCTAAATCATCTTTAGCCTCACTTAAAATTGGTGCAAAAGCCTCACAATAAGAACACGTTGGTCTTGCTACTAAAATAATAGTCTTCTCAGAACTTTCAATTAACTCTAGATATTCATCTAAAGTCACCTCATTAAATCCTGCTTCTTCTAAAGCAACCGTTGAAGTAGAATCATCACTATTTGAATCATCACTTTTAATGTTTGACACTCCAATTGCCAAAGCAATAACTAAAATTACAACCAAAACAATTGATGAAACACCTAAAACTTTCCTAACTAAAATCTGTTTTTTCTCATCTTTTACTACTATTATGGTAGTAATTATTGAACATATCATGGTTACCAATACCATAACTAAAATTACCATTAATAAAAATGTTTCCATATTTCATTCCTCCTATATGTCTTATTATACTACAAAAAAAGAAGAATTCAAACATTAATTCTTCTTATCTCTTATAAGTTTAACTATTTCTTCTTTTCCATTCAATAATGGCGTTATGGATTTATGTCTATTTAAAACGTTTATTATCCTTGATAAAAATCTTGAGCAGTCAACATCATAAAACCATTTTTGTTTTTTTAACTTCGGATTAATATAAGTAAGATTAGTAGCATAAAGCATATCAAACAAACCATCTTTATATGCCTTATTAAACTTTTCTAACCCACTGGTAAATAACGCAAAAGTAGCGATTAAGTAAACTTTACTTGCACCACGTTTTTTTAATTCTTGTGCAACTTCAAGCATACTACCTCCAGATGCAATCATATCATCTACTACAATAACGTTTTTATCCTTTACGTCTTTTCCCATGTATTCATGAGCAACAATAGGATTTTTTCCATCTACTATTTTGCTTAAATCCCTTCTTTTATAAAACATACCAACATCAGTGTTAAGCATATTAGCATAATATATAGCCCTATCCATAGCACCAGTATCTGGACTTACCACAAGAACATTATCGTAATTAAGCTTTTCTTTTTCTATAAAACTTTCTAAGATAGTGTGCGTTGGATAAAAATTCTCAAATGATAAGCATGGTATTGCATTTTGTATATTTGGATCATGTACATCAAAAGTGATTATCGTTTTTACTCCTAAAGTTTGAAGCTCTTGTAAAGCTATTGCACAATCAAGTGATTCTCTTCCTTTTCTTTTATGTTGCCTTGATTCATAAAGAAGTGGCATAACAACGGTTATACTAGAAGCTTGTCCCCTAATCGCAGAAATAATTCTTTTAATATCAGCGAAATGTTCATCTGGTCCCATATGATTTTGATAACCAAACATCTCATACGTTATACTATGATTGCCGATATCAGAGATAATATAAACATCTTTATTTCTAATTGTTTCATTTATCTTTATTTTAGCTTCTCCGTTATTAAACCTTACCTCATCTATTGATACAAGATAACTTTTTGTCTCCCCTCTTAATTCTTGTAAATGATTGTTAACTTTCCTACCAAATTCCTTAATATTACTTAAAACAATAAGTCTTAAGTCATCGTTTTCAATAACTAACATAATACCTCCATTAAACATAAAAAACTAGCACAAAAAAGTGTTAGTTTTCCTTACAAAATTGCATAAAGAAGTGCAAGTAATCAATAAACAATTATCTAAGTTTTTAGTTATCATATCATCTATCATACCTATACCTCTTACACTTTAATTATAACAGATAATTTAAAAGTTGTTAACTTAAATTCCAATTTTTATTAATTTCTTTATTTTTATTTATCAACTTTTCATATCTTTCTTCTTCACTAAATACGCATCCACAGTACTTTTGGACATATAAACTAAGTTCTCTTGCTTTATTCTGTCCTTGTCTAAAACCTGGTCTAAAGTCTTTATACAAAAACTTAATGTCATACTTTTTAGATAACATCTCACCTGTTTTCTTAATAAGTTCATGACGTTGATATGGACTTATTAATAAAGTTGTTGAAAACGCATCAAAACCATGTTCCTTTGCATACTTTGCAGTTTTTTCTAACCTGCATAAATAACAGTATCCACACCTATCATTTAGTTTATCTATAACATTTTTACAGAAGTCTTTTAAGCCATAATAATCATCTATAATAAGTGGAATCCCGATGGATTTATCGTACTTTTTTAAGCATTCCAAACGAGCTTCATACTCTTTATATGGATGTATGTTAGGATTGTACCAAAAACTGGTTATATCAATGCCATCTTTTTTTAACTCATCAACACAATACACACTGCATGGTGCACAACACGTATGTAAAAGTAGTTTCATGTTTAATATTTTTTTCCTTTTACATTTAAATCAGCATCTTTATACAAATTATCTTTAATATTTATATCCAAAGCTATTATTGAATCACAAATTTTAAAATGATAAAAATCTATTATATCGGTGTAGTCTCCTTTTGATAATGCATTGTTCATAGCCTCTAAATATTTTTCTTTTTCCTTATTTTTAACGTATGTTGGAGGTATATTGGCTAACCTAAATAAAAGATTTGTAAACGCTCTAGTTACTCTTCCATTACCATCTTCAAAAGGATGAATTTTTATAATCTTACAATTTAATTTAATACAATTGTTAATGTAATCTATAAGTTTATCAACGTTTGGATTTTCACCAAGACTTAACCCTGTTTTTACTAATTCATCAACAATTGGTTTTAATTCATTCATTTCATGAGTAATGTTCCAAAACGGACATAGTTCAACGTTTCCAGTTTTTATACTATTTTCAGTTTTGCCTAACAAATAAATTTCCCTTTTACGATATTTCCCACCAAATTCAGGAAAAGGTGTTTTTGAATATAAGGCTTCATGAATCCATGATAAATCATAAATTGAAATATTCTTTAAATCCTTTTTGGTTTGTATATAATCATAAACACAAGCCAAACCTTTTTTTTCTTCATTTGGTTTTACATCTTCAACCTTATTTTCATTATATATATATCTGTTTTTAAAATTTTTAACAATTTGACTAAAATTTGGTTTTTTAACATAACTATAGTAAGTTTTTATAATTAATTCTGGGATACCATCATGAGTATATAATCTTCCTTCTTCTTTTCTTTTTTCATATCCGTCAAATAATAATGAAATATAATTTCTAGCTTCTTCATCTGTTAAAGATGAAACCTCATAAATATTTTCTTTTGGCACAACATCACCTCTTATGAGATATGCTATCATTTTTTTGCTATTTAGTCAAATTAAACACTTCTTTTCTTACCATACTTCTTACAAATCATCTTTCTTATCA
Source organism: uncultured Muribaculaceae bacterium (assembly GCA_964431705.1). Classification (GTDB taxonomy): domain Bacteria; phylum Bacillota_I; class Bacilli_A; order RF39; family UBA660; genus Aphodocola. Next base: position 15,940 of record CAYSJY010000020.1, read on the forward strand.
TATCAACTGGTACCACGGTTATAGAAAATAAAATCATTATCATAAACTCTTTTAAGGTAAGTGGATACGTTCTAAACATTTCTCCACCGAAGTACATCAAAATGATTTGCACAATAACAATAAAGGCCATTATTATTATAAACATTTTGTTTTTTAAAACGTGTGCTAAAACGTTTATCCTACTTGTATGAGCGTTAAATGAGTTAAATAAACCCGCAAATATAAAAAGACCAAAAAACGCTGTTAAAAATGCTTTGTTTGAAGAAAACAAATTTTTAACAAAAGGAACTTTTAAGAAGAATATACAAATGATTGTTGTATAAAAACCAGTTATTAGTATTTCACTTATCATGTATGAATTCATTATTTTTTCATTTTTCTTCTTTGGTTTTTCATACATGTATCCTTCAAGCGGAGGCTCAAAAGCAAAAGCTAAAGCGGCAAGTGTATCCATAACCATGTTTATCCAAAGCATTTGAATTACCGTAACAGGAGTATCAACTCCAATAAAAGGACCTAAAATTGAAATTGATAAAGCACATAAATTAACCGTAAGCTGAAAAATAATAAATTTTCTTATGCTTTTAAATATTGTTCTTCCAAAAAGGATGGCTTTACTTATCGATAAAAAGTTATTATCTAAAATTACTATGTCCGATGCTTCTTTTGCAACTTCACTTCCCGTTCCCATGGCAAACGAGGCATCTGATCTTTTTAGGGCTGGTGCATCATTTACACCATCACCAGTCATTCCAGTAACTAAATTCATTTCTTTTGCAACCCGAACTAACCTACTTTTATCTTGTGGAAGACTTCTTGCTACAACCCTTAAATTAGGAAGTGTTTTTTTTAATTCAACATCAGACATCGAATTTAATTCATCCGATGTAATTACAACATCCTTATCTTCTTTTATAAGTCCAACCTCACTTGCAATAGAACATGCCGTATCTTTATTATCACCAGTTATCATAACCGTTTGAATACCTGCTTTTTGAGTTAATTCAATCGCTTTTTTAACCTCTTTTCTAACAGGATCTTTAATAAATATAGCACCTACAAAAACAAGGTCTTTAAATAAAGTTTCTGATAAAGTATTAGAAGTTGCAAGAACAATTACCCTTATCCCCTTTTTGGTTTCTTCTTTTATTATTTTATCTATCTTATTTTTATTTAGAAACAGACTTTTTTTACCCGTTTTATCAAAATAATATTTGCAATTAGGAAGTATTTTTTCTGGAGCTCCTTTTATTAAGTTTTTTATTTTTATATCATCTATTACCGTTATCATATACTTGTTTTTGCTATCAAAAGGCACTTGTTTAATTATTTTTATCCCACTTACTTTAAATGGCTTAAAAAATGAAAGAAGAGCTCTATCGGTTGAGTTACCAGCGATTACTTTATCATTATCATACATTGATTGATTATTTACCACCATTGATGTTTTAAGTATTTTAAAGTAATTACCATCTTTTAAATCACTTTCTTTTTTATATTCATTTAAAGACCCATCAATTATTTTATTACAAACTAACTTTCCCGTTGTAATAGTACCAGTTTTATCAGTAAACAATATATTTATGTTACCAGCCGTTTCAATGCCAACCATTTTTCTTACTAAAACATTATTTTTAAGCATTCGCCTCATGTTTGATGATAAAACAAGGGTAATCATCATTGGAAGACCTTC